>DATHRJ010000201.1:0-18373 GCA_035465455.1 Lysobacter sp. | reverse complement strand
CGCGGCGGCGTTCGACATCAAGCAGGGCGAAGGCGGACTGGTCGACCTGGAGTTCCTGCTGCAGGCACTGGTGCTGGACCGCGCCGCGACCGACCCGGCGCTGCTGCAGCCGCGCAATACGCCGGCGTTGATCGAGGCGCTGCATCAGGGGGCGATCTTCGACGCGGGCACCGCCGCCGCCCTCCAGTCCGCACACGTGACGCTGCTCGCGCGCGGGCTGGAATGCACGCTGGACCGGCGCGCGCGTCGGGTCCCGCCGGATGCAACGGTGGAACAGGCACGCGAGGCGATCCGCCAGGCGGCACGCGCGCACGGACTGGTGTTCGCCGACACGGCGGCGACCTAGGGACCCGGTCGGATCCGGCGTTACAGGTCCAGCCGCTCGCGCACCTGCCCGGCCACGCGCGCGGTCTCCCGTAGCGGGGTGACCGCGAACGCGGCGAGGGTGTCGTCGAACGCATGCACGCGGCCGAGTCCGATCAGGCTGTCGATGAACCTCCGCGGCCGTCCGCTCACGTGTTCAAGCCCGGCCACGAACACCGGCACCCGGGTTGCGCATGCTTCCGAGAGCATGTTGACCGAGTCCGCGGTGCAGACGATGCGGTCGGCGCAGGCCAGCATCCCCGGGTAAGGATTGGCACCGTCGCCGGGGCCGCTCCACAGCACCCCGGCGGTGCTGGCGAAATGCTCGCGCAGGTGCGCGCGCAGATCGGCGGGGGTGCGCCGCGACGTGGTCACCAGCAGGCAGCCATCCTCGGCCGCCACCACGCGCGGCAACCGCGAGGCCAGTGCTTGGGTCCATCCCGAGGGGAATCGCGCGTGTGCGCTGGCCCCGCCGAGCAGCAGTGCGGTACGCGGCTGCGGCAACGCCGCCAGCGCCGCGAACCGACGCCGCGCCGCATCCAGCCAGTCGTCGTCGACCGGGTGCAGGCTGCCAAGCAGGCGGATGACGTTGCCGCCGTGCAGGTCGTCGTGCTGGGGCGCGATCACCAGGTCCCAGTGCCGCGGCGCGATGCGCGGGTCGAGGATCTGCACCGCGCGCGAGCCCCGCTCGCGCAGCAGGCGGGTGGCCAACGCCGCCTGGCGGCCGCAGCCGATCGCCAGCGCCGGCGGGTTCGCCAGCGCAAGCGCGAATTCCGGATCGAACCCGCCCGCAGCGAACGGCAGCCGCCGCGGCGCCGCCCAGCGCCAGGGCGCGCGCGGCTGCAGCGTCCAGTCGCGCGCAGGCCGTCCCAGCGCCGCGGCGAGGGCCTGCGCCTGGCGCAGGTTCCCGGCATTGCCGTCGGTGATGGTCCATGTGCCGGAAAACGGGGGCGGTCGTTGCACGTGTGCGGTTAATCCGTTGCGGGAGCGGCGACTGTTGCCGACATGCAAGACTTTACACTTGCCGCCCACGCCCCGATTCGATCGCGGCGCCCGAAAGGAGACCTTCATGCCCCATCAGCCCGCACTCGACGCCACCGCGCTCGACCAGTTGTTCCGCACCGCCCGGACCCATAACGAACTCGGCGGCGAGGTCAGCGACGAAACCCTGCGCGAGCTGTACGGACTGATGAAGTGGGGCCCGACCTCGGCCAACATCTCCCCGTCGCGGCTGGTGTTCGTGCGCTCGTCCGAGGCCAAGGCCAAGCTCGGCCCGGCGCTGGACGAGGGCAATTACGCCAAGACCATGGCCGCACCGGTGACGGTGATCATCGGCTACGACATGGCGTTTTTCGAGAAGCTTCCGTACCTGTTCCCGCATACCGACGCCAAGGGCTGGTTCGACACCAAGCCGGCGTCAGACCTGCTGCCGATCGCGCTGCGCAACAGCAGCCTGCAGGGTGCGTACCTGATCCTGGCCGCGCGCGCGCTCGGACTGGATTGCGGGCCGATGTCCGGCTTCGACCATGCCAAGGTCGATGAGGCGTTCTTCGGCGGCACCCGCATCCACTCCAACTTCCTGGTCAATCTCGGCCACGGCGACCCGTCGAAGCTGTTCGCGCGGTCGCCGCGGCTGCCATTCGACGAAGCCGCCCAGATCCTCTGACCGCCATCTTCACTTCGGAGCCACCGATGATTTCCCGGAACCTCATTGCCACCGTTCTAGGCCTTGCCCTGTCCGGCGCCAGCCTTGCGGCATTCGCCGCACCGCTGACCTACACGATGGACCCGAAGCACACCGACGTGATCGCCAGCTGGAACCACTTCGGTTTCTCCAGTCCGGTCGCGCACTTCGGCCAGGTCGACGGCGCGATCACCTACGATGCCGACAACGTCGGCCAGTCCTCGGTCAACGTGACGATTCCGCTGGCGGGAATGGAATCGCACGTCGCCGCTTTCAATGAGCACCTGCGCAGCGCCGACTTCTTCGATGCCGGGAAATACCCGACCATCACCTTCGCCAGCACCCGGGTCGAGGCCGCCGGCAACGACAAGCTGCGCGTGATCGGCGACCTCACCCTGCACGGGGTGACCCGGCCGGTGGTACTGGACGTGACGATCAACAAGCTCGGCGAGCATCCGATGGCCAAGCGCCCGGCGGCGGGTTTCGATGCCACCACCACCATCCTGCGCAGCGACTTTGGCATGCCCAAGTACGTGCCGAACGTGAGCGACGAGGTGCAGATTCGCATCACCACCGAAGCGGTCGTGCCCAAGCCCGCTGCTGCGGAGTAGGGCGGCCATGCTGGTCGAGCGCCCCGACGATGCCCGCGGCCATGCCGCCGCGGACTGGCTCGACAGCCGGCACACGTTTTCGTTCGGCAGTTATTACGATCCGGCATGGATGGGCTTCGGCGTGCTGCGCGTGATCAATGAGGACCGCGTGGCGCCCGGTGCGGGATTTCCCCCGCACCGCCACGCCAACATGGAGATCCTCAGCTACGTGCTCGGCGGCGCGCTCGCCCATCGCGACAGCAGTGGCGGCGGGGGCGTGATCCACGCCGGCGAGCTGCAGTGGATGAGCGCCGGCCACGGCGTCGAGCACAGCGAGTTCAATGCCTCCCCGACCGAGCCGGTGCACTTCCTGCAGATATGGCTGCAGCCCGACCGCGTGAACGCGGCGCCCGCCTATGCGCACCTGGCGGCTGCAGCGCAGCCCGCGCCGGGCCAGTGGCGGCTGTTGGCGTCACCTGATGGCGTGGATGGCAGCATTGCCATTCGCCAGGACGCGCGGTTGTTCGAATCGGCGCTGGCACCGGCCACGATCGCGGAGTTTCCGCTGGCGGCGGCGCGGCGCTACTGGCTGCACGTGGCCCGGGGTTCGATCGATGCCAACGGACATGCGTTGGCCGCGGGCGATGCGCTCGGCCTTGTCGCCGAGACCGGTCCGCTGCGCTTGACCGGGCTCGGCGGCGCCACCGCCCAGGTGCTGCTGTTCGACCTGCCGGGCTGATCGCTACTGCTCGCGATCGGCGCGGGCGCCAGCACCCGGCTGCTAAACTGCGCGCTTCGCGTTGCCGGGGCTTCTCCGCCATGACCGCAGTCCAAGACCACCCCACCCAGGCCAATGCCGAGAACCGCTACACGGTGACCCGCGCGGACCTGCCGTTGAGCTGTCCGCTGCCGTCGATGGCGCTGTGGAACTCGCATCCGCGGGTATACCTGCCGATCGAGGCCGAACACGACGTCATGTGCCCGTACTGCGGCGCGCACTTCGTGCTGGAAGACTGAAGCGGCGCATGCCAAGGGTCGTGCGGCGCGGCATCGACAGGGCTGTCGGGCGCGGGTCATGAGCCTACCCGAAGCCCGATTGCGTCCGCAGACCGTGATGCAGCTGCTGCCCGCGCTGGAGTCGGGTGGGGTGGAGCGCTCGACCCTGGAGATCGCCGATGCGCTGGTGCGCGCCGGGCATCGCGCGCTGGTGGTGTCGGCAGGCGGTCGGCTGCTGCCGCAACTGCTGGCAACGGGGGCGGAGCACGTCACGCTGGATATCGGGCGCAAATCGCTGCTGGTGTTGCGCGAGGTCGCGCGCCTGCGCGCGCTGTTCCGGCGCGAGCAGGTCGACATCGTGCATGCGCGTTCGCGCGTCCCGGCGTGGCTGGCGGTGCTGGCGTTGCGCGGCATGCCGGCTGCGACTCGCCCGCGTCTGGTCACCACCGTGCATGGCCTCAATTCGCCATCGCGCTACAGCGCGGTGATGACCCGGGGCGAGCGCGTGATCTGCGTGTCCGAGACCGTGCGCCGGCACGTGTTGCAGCACTATCCGCGCACCGATCCGGGAAAACTGCGGGTGATCGCGCGCGGGATCGATCCGGCGGCATTCCCGGCGGCGCCCTGGCCCGACCGCGAGGCGCGCGCATGGGCGGCGGCACAGAATCCGGCACTGCTCGGCGATGGCCCCCTGCTGTTGCTGCCAGGGCGCGGGACGCGGCTGAAGGGCCATGCCGATGCGCTCCGACTGCTGGCCCGCCTGCGCGAAAGCGGAACCGACGCGCGACTGTGGCTGCCTGGCGCGCGCGCCCCCGGGCGCGAGGCCTACGTGCTGGAGCTGGAAAGACTGGCCGCGGCGCTGGGCATCGCCGAGGCCGTCGCATTCACCGCACCAACCGACGCGATCGCACGCGCGTACGCCGCCAGCGACCTGGTGCTGCAGCTTTCGCGCAAGCCCGAGGCCTTCGGTCGTACCGTGGTGGAGGCGCTGGCGGTGGGTCGGCCGGTTCTGGGCTGGGACCACGGCGGTGCTGGCGAGCTGCTGGGCGAGCTGCAGCCGAGCGGAGCGGTCACGCCGTTCGACATCGCCGCCCTGGGCGAAGCCGCGGCGGGATTGCTGGCCCGGTTGCCCCAGGTCGCGACCCGCGACGTACCCTTGGTCCTTCCCTACACCCTGCACGCGATGCAGCAAGCCACCCTGAGCGTCTATGCCGAACTTGTCGATGAACCCCGCCCCGTCTGACGCTTCGGCGACCGGAACGCCCGGCGTCGGCGTCGTGCCGCAGGAGTGGCGCTGGGCACCGGCGTGGATCCTGGCCTATGTGGCGCTGTGGCCGGCACCGGGTTACGCGGAGGGTGTGCTGGTGCTGGGCGCGCTGGCCACGATCGTGAAACTGCTGGCGACGCGCTTCCGCGGTGGCACCCGGTGGCTGATGGGCCCGGCCTGGGCGCTGACCAGCGTGTTGTTCTTTGCCTACTGGCTGCCGGAACTGGTGTCGTCGTTCGATGCGGTCGACCCGGCCCGGGCGCTGCGCGAGTCGGCCGCGGACCTGCGTTACCTGCCGTTCCTGTGGCTGGTCGCCTCCGCGGTGGCCACGCAGCGCGGGCGGCGCATTACCTTCAACGGCCTGGCGGTGATCGTCGCGGTGTGGGCCGGCGATGCCCTGTTGCAGGCGCTGGGCGGCACCAGCCCGCTGTTTTTCGGCATCGATTCGATCAAGCAGCTGATAAGCGGCCGCGGCATGTGCACCGCCGAGGAGGTGGCGGCACTGGACCGCCTCAGCGGCGTGTTCGGACCCTGCAACCTGAAGCTGGGGCTGGTGGTCGCCAGCCTGTCGCCGTTCGCGCTGCATGCCGCCGGCCGCCGTTTCGGCTCCGCGGGCTGGTTCCTGCTGGCCGCGGCGGTCGGGACCGTGGTGGTGCTCGCCGGCTCGCGTGCGTCGTGGATCACCTACACGCTGGTCCTGGTGTTCTCGGGCTGGCGCCTGCTCGGCTGGAAGAAGCTGCTGATGGTGTTCGGCTTCGGCGGGCTCATGCTCGCGGTGCTGGCGTTGACGTCGCCGCAGGTGCGCGAGCGGGTGACCCGTACCGCCTCGGTCCTGAGCGCTGATCACGCGGGTGTCGACACCGCGCTGTCGGGACGCAGCCGGATATGGGGTGCGGCGCTGTGCATGGTGCGCGAGCATCCGTTCAATGGCGTCGGTGCGCGCGGCTTCCGCGAGGCCTTCCCGCAGTGCGACCCGCACAGCGGCCAGCTCGCGGCGTGGGGCGAGGGTCCGGCATTGCACGCGCACCAGGTCGTCCTCGAGGTTCTCAGCGAAACCGGCGTGTTCGGATTGATGCTGTGGCTGGCCGGCGTGGCCCTGGCCTGGCGCGCGTGGCGCTTCGCCAGCGCGGCCGCGCGCCAGCGTGCGCACCCGGCGATGCTCGCGCTGGTGGTCACGGTATTCCCGTTGAACACCCATCTGGCGTTCTATTCGACGTTCTGGGGCGGGCTGACGCTGTTGCTGGCGGCGCTGTACGCGGGAAGCCTGCTGGCGCGAGATGAGCCGTCGCCGCATCGCCAGTGACACCCCCGGTCAGAAGGTCCGCGCGCACCGCGGCGCGGTTCAGGGGTACAACTGCTCCCCGTCCGGCTGGCGCTTGAAGCGCCGGTGGATCCACAGGTACTGGTCCGGCGCGGCGCGCGCCATGTCGGCGATGGCGGCCATGATCCGCGCGGTATCAGCGGTGGCGTCGTTGCAGGGAAAGTCTGCGAGCGGCGCCGACAGCGTCAATGCATAGCCCCCATCGCGGCGGCGCCGGTGGGCGAAGGTGACCACCGCCGCGCCCGACAGGCGGGCCAGCTGGTGGGTGGAGGTCAGGCTGTGCGCGGGGCGGCCGAAGAACGGCACGTACACCGCATCACCGCGACTGGGGTCCTGGTCGGGCGCATACCAGAGGATGCCGCCGCGCTTGAGGTGCTTGACCGCCGGGCGCAGCTCGAACTTGCTGAACATCGCCGCGGCGTAGCGCAGGCGCCCGCGCTTGACCGCCCACTCCATGGCCGGCTGCGCATGCGGGCGGTACATGCCCGCCAACGGCAGGTGATCGCACAGCAGGCGCCCGCAGATTTCCAGCGTGGTGAAGTGGCCGGAGATCAGGATGACACCGTTGCCGGCGGCATGCGCCGCCTGCAGGTGTTCCAGGCCGACCAGTTCCACCCGGTCGCGCAGCGGCGCGATCGATCCCCACCAGGCGCGCGCGAACTCGAACACGCCGATGCCCAGCGCGGCGAAGTGCGCGCGCAGGAGGGCATCTCGTTCGCGGGGAGCGAGTTGGGGAAAGCACAGCTCCAGATTGCGCGACGCGATGGCGCGCCTCGTGCGCAGGGTGGCGCGCAACAACGCTCCCAAGGCACGTCCCAGCACGCGTTGCAGCGGCCAGGGCAATCGTGCCAGTGCCACCAGCAAGGCGATGCCGATCCATGTCGGCCAATGGCGCGGGCCCAGCGGCGGTGGCGGAAGTGGCGGTTCGAGCGACGGCATGGACCGATTCTACCGGCCGATGCGACCGCTGCCGGCGTCGTTCGCTATCCTTGTCGCGATGCGGACGGACTTGATCGAGCACCTGATGCGCGGCCTCTATTCGGCCGCGCTATACCTGTTGGCCCCGATCACCATCTATCACCTGATCTGGCGCGGGTTCCGCCAGCCGGCATATTTCCTGCGCTGGCCCGAGCGTTACGGCAGGTACGGCGATGCGCCGCATGCGCGCACGCTGTGGCTGCACGCGGTCTCGGTGGGCGAGGTCAATGCCGCGATGCCGCTGGTCGCGGCGCTGCGCCGCGGCCGTCCCGACCTGCGGCTGCTGGTGACCACGATCACCCCGACCGGCTCGGATCGCGTGCGGGCGTTGTGGGACCACGGCGTCGAGCACGTGTACCTGCCCTACGACCTGCCCGGCGCGGTCGGGCGCTTCCTGGATCATTACCGGCCGCACGCGGCGCTGATCATGGAAACCGAACTGTGGCCCAACCTGCTGTTCGGGTGTCGCGACCGCGGCATTCCGGCCTACATCCTCAACGCGCGCCTGTCGGAGCGCTCATTGCGCGGCTATCGGCTGCTGGCGCCGCTGGTGGCGCGCGCGCTGCGCACGGTGACCGCGGTCGCGGCGCAGTCGCTGGCCGACGCGGTGCGCTTCGTGCGGCTGGGTGCGCGTGCCGACCAGGTGCTGGAGATCGGCAACCTCAAGTTCGACGTGACCGTGCCCGAAGCACTGGAAGCGTTCGCGCGCGAATGCCGCGAGCGCGGCGGCCGCGGCAGGCCGGTCTGGATCGCCGCCAGTACCCACGAGGACGAGGAAGCGGCGGTCATCTCGATCCATCGGCGTCTGCGCGAACGCTTTCCCGGTCTGTTGCTGTTGTGGGCGCCACGCCATCCCGAGCGCTTCCGCGCGGTCGCCGAGATCTCGCGCGCCGCCGGCTGGAACATCTCAACGCGCAGCCGCGGGCGTTGGCCGGAGCGCGAAACCGACGTGTTCGTGATCGACACGTTCGGCGAGCTGATGAACTTCTACGCCTGCGGCGACGTCGCGTTCGTCGGCGGCAGCCTGCAACCGATCGGCGGCCACAACCTGCTGGAGCCGGCGGCGACCGGTACCGCGATCGTCACCGGCCCGCACCTGCACAACTTCGTCGAGATCGCGCGGCGGCTGCAGGACGCCGACGCCGTGCGGATCGGTCAGGACGTCGAGGCGATCACGCAGGAAATCGCCCGCCTGCTGGACGATCCGGCGGAGCGGGCGCGGATGGCGGAGGCCGGCCGCGCGCTGGTGGAGACCGGGCGCGGCGCGCTGGCACAGACGCTGGCGATGCTGCAGCCGGCGTTGCCGCCGACCGGCTGAAGCTGGCGCCGGGACGCGGCGCCATGGTTCACGGGGCAGGCGCGATCGGCGTCAGCGGGGCGTCAGCACTGACCGTCAGCAGGCGGTTGATGTCCTGCACGTCGTCGATGTCGAGGGTGCCCGCAGCCTGCTCCAGCAGCAGCCGGTTCTGCAGGTAGTTGTAGCGTGCCAGGGCATACGCGCGCTGCGCGGTGAACAGGTTGTTCTGGTTGTTGAGCACGTCGAGCACGGTGCGCGTGCCGACTTCCAGGCCGACCTGCGACGCGTCATAGGCGCTCTGCGCCGAGAACAGCGCCAGGCGTCGTGCCTCGACCTCGCTGATGCCCGCGACCAGGGTCTGGTAGGAGTTGCGGGTGTTGCGTTCCAGCGCCCGGCGCTGCTGCTCCAGTTCGGCGCTGGCGACGTCGCGCCGGGCCAGGGCCTGGCGTACCTGCGACTGGGTCGCACCGCCGGCGAATATCGGCACGCGCAGCGTCAGTCCGATGCTGCGCGACTGGCTGTCGTTTTCGAAATCGGTCTGTTCCTGGGTGAGGTTGTTGGTCGAGGTGCCGTCGCTGTTGCGATCGCCGTAGCTGCCGCCCAGGTACAGCGTCGGCCAGTGCCCCGCGCGCGCGGTGTCGACGTTGGCCTCGACCGACTCGACCTGGAACTGCTTGGCCTGCAGCGCCGGGTTGTTGGCGATCGCGGTCTGCACCCAGGCATCGACCCCCTCGCTGGCGGGAAGTTGCGGCTGGTAGTCGCGCGGCAGGCCCTGCAGGTTGCGTACCGGCTGCCCGGTGATTTCGGCCAGTGCCTGGTAGGCATCCTCGACGTCGTTGCGCGCGATGATCGTGTTGGCACGGGCCGAATCGAACTGCGCGCGCGCCTCGTGCACGTCGGTGATCGGCGCCAGGCCCACCTCCAGCCGCTTGGAGGCATAGTCGAACTGCTTCTGCAGCGCGGCCTCGGCGGCCTCGGCGGCGGCCAGGGTCTCCAGTTGCACCAGCACGTTGAAGTACGCCGCCGAAGTGCGGGTGACCAGGTTGTCGCCCTCGGCCAGGAGCTGGAAGTCGCTGGCGCGGCTCAAGGCGCGCTCGCTGCGCAACCGGGTGAACCGCGAGCGGTCGTAGACCATCTGGTCCAGGGTGATCCCCACGTTGCGGGTGGTGGTGTCCTGGCTGGTGTTGCTGGGGAACAGCACGCTGCCGAACACCTGGGTGCCCTCGCTGTCGCTGTCGCTGCGGTTATAGGTTGCGTCGCCATTGATCTGCGGCAGCATCGCCGCGCGTGCCTGCACCGCGCCCTCGCGGGTCGCCAGCCGGTTGGCCTCGGCCGCGGAGAATTGCGCGTCGCCGGCGCGTGCCAGTTCGTAGGTCTGCAGCAGGTCGGTCGCCGATGCGGTGAATGGCAGCAGGGCGACGGCGAGGGCGATGGCGAGCGGTTGGCGGATCATGCGGCTTCCTTGGTACTGCGGTTGAAGTCCGCACACGACGGTGCGGCTCGCGACGGACTCGCGCTAGAACGTGAAGACGGGCGCGGGAGCCGCGCCGGCAAGGTAGGGGAGGTCGGTCTCGAACAGCGACTTGATGCGCGGCGGGGCCGAAGCGTCGCCACCGGGGCGCACCAGCACGGCGTGCATCGCCGGCGAACGGCCGTGCACGATGAACAACCGGCCGCCGGGCTTCAGCCACTGGATGAACTGCGCCGGGATGGTCGCGACGGCGCCGGTGACGCACACCGCGTCGAACAGGCGCTCGCTGGTGTAGCCCAGGGCATCGGCGTGATGGACGTGGACGTTGTCCAGGTCATGCGCTGCCAGCCGGGTCCGTGCGGCATCGGCCAGGTCGGCGTGCAACTCCAGGCTCACGACCGAACGCGCGAGCCGGGCAAGGCATGCCGTGAGGAATCCGCTGCCGGTGCCGATCTCCAGCACCTCCTCGTCTGGCGCGAGTTGCAGCGCCTGCAAGGTGCGGCCTTCGACCACCGGCTTCATCATGAACTCGCCGTGCGGCAACGGCAGCGGCAGGTCCGCGTACGCCAGGCCGCGGTAGGGGGTGGCGACGAAGTCTTCCCGCGGCAGCGTCGACAGGACTTCGAGCACGCGCGGATCGAGCACGTCCCACGGCCGGACCTGTTGTTCGACCATCAACTCGCGGGCCTTGGCGTAATCGATCGTGCTCATCTGCTTCTCAGGAACCTGGAAAACCACGGATTGTAATGCCAGCCGATCGCAGGGGTCGCCGCCGGGGCAGCAACAGGATCGCCGCCAATCGCCATGGCACCTGAGTGCCAGAAGTAACCGGGACCGACGTCAGCGCCATGTCGCGGGTCAAGTGCCGCCACTCAGGCGCGGGCATCGCTGCCGTTGGGCGCGTACGCACGCACGAACAGATCCACCGATGCGGCCAGGTGCCGTTCGATGCCGGCCTCGTCGAGTTCGCAGCATCCGAACACCAGCATCGCGTGCGGCTCGCCCTTGATCAGCGCGAAGAACTGCGCGGCGGCACGCGGCACATCGTCGATGTCGAGTTCTCCGGCGGCAATCCGCCGTTGCAGCAAGCCGGCGAACTCCGTGTGCACGCGGCTGGGTCCGGCTTCCCAGAACAGCCGCGACAAGGGCGACCCGGTCAGCTGCGGGGCGCACAACATGCGGTGGCCGGCCACGGCTTCGGGGCTGGTGACCATCGTGTAGAACGCCCGGGCCACGGTCAGCAGGCGCTCGCGCAGCGGCGCTCCGGCGTCGCCGCTCTCGAACAGCGATGCCGGCAACTGCTGTTCGCAATGTGCCCTCACCGCGGCGCCGAACAGTGCTTCCTTGTCGCCGAAGTGGCTATAGACCGTGAGCTTGGAGACCCCGGCGGCGGCGGCGATCTGGTCCATGCTGGCGCCCTCGAAACCCAGCTCGGTGAACATCGCCTTGGCGGCATCGAGGATCGCGGCGCGCTTGCCCAGGTCCTTGGGGCGACCCGGCCCCGGGCCCTTGCGGCCGGCGGTGGCGGGACTGCGGGTATTGGAGGTCGCTGCGCACATGACATGAATACTAGACTAGGGAGTAGATTATTTATACAGTACTCCCTGGTTTATTAATTAATCCCAAGGCCATCCGCATGCGCAGTTTCCGCTCCAGAGCGCCGCTAGCATTCGCGCTCTCCGTCGTCCTGGCAGCCTGTGGCAGCGAACCCGCGCCCGAGCCGGCGCCGCGACCGGTGCTGGTGACCCGGCCCGGCGCCTCGGCAGCGGCGAACAGCGCTTTCGCCGGCGAGGTCCGCGCGGCCGAGGAAAGCCCCTTGGCATTCCGCTTGGCCGGCAAGCTGGTGGAACGGCGGGTCGAGGTTGGCGACCACGTGCGTGCAGGGCAGGTGCTGGCGGTGCTCGATGCCGGCGACCAGCAGGCGCAGGCGCGCGCGGCGCAGGCGCGGCTCTCGGCGGCGCAGGCGGAACTGGGACGTGCCCGCGCCGACCAGGCCCGGTTCGCCCAGCTGGGTCGCGAGCAGCTGGTGAGTCGCTCGACCCTGGACGCACAGAATGCCGCCGCGGCGGCCGCGCAGGGCCAGGTCAATGCCGCGCGCGCGGAACTCGACCTCGCGCGAAACCAGTCCGGGTATGGCCAGTTGCGTGCGCCGGCTGCCGGCGTGATTGTCGGACGCAGCGCGGAGGCGGGCCAGGTCGTGGGTGCCGGTCAGACCATCTTCACCCTTGCCGCCGACGGTCCTCGCGAAATCGCTTTTTCGCTGCCCGAGGGCGCGCAGGGCGTCGAGCTCGGCCAGCCGGTCCGGGTGACCTTGTGGTCGCAGCCGGCGCGCAGCTGGCCCGGCCGGATCACCGAGCTGGCTCCGGCAGCCGATCCGGCATCACGCACGTTCGCGGCTCGGGCCACGGTCGAAGCACCGGAGGCGACGTTGCCGCTGGGCCAGAGCGCGCGGGTGCACCTGCCCGGCGACGGGGCCACCGGGCTCTCGCTGCCGCTGCCCGCGTTGCAGCGCAGCGGCAGCGCGGTGGCGGTGTTCGTGCTCGATCCGGCGACCTCGACCTTGAAGCTGCAGCCGGTCCGGGTCGCCCGCTATGGCAGCGACCAGGTCACGATCAGCGAGGGCATCGGTGCCGACGAATGGGTGGTCGCCGCGGGCGGGCACCTGTTGCGAGCCGGACAGAAAGTGACCGCGGTGGACCGCGACAACCGTGCGATCGACCGGTAATGGCCACGGCCCGGACATCCCGGGATTCGCGGCTTTTCCGCCGCGGTCGCTGCACGCGATCTTCGCCGCCGCCCGGTGGCGCGTGCGCGCGCCCCCGCAGAACCCCATGAGCCTCTGACCGATGCGTTTCAATCTTTCCGAATGGGCGCTGCGGCATCGCAGCCTGGTGGTCTACGCGATGCTGGTGATCGCCATCGCCGGTGCGTTCTCCTACCTCAAGCTCGGCCGCAGCGAGGACCCGGCCTTCACGTTCAAGGTGATGGTGATCCGCACGATGTGGCCCGGCGCGACCGCCGAGGAGGTTTCCAGCCAGGTCACCGAGCGCATCGAGAAGAAGCTCATGGAGACTGGCGAATACGAGTTCATCCGCTCGTTCTCGCGCGCCGGCGAGTCGCAGGTGATCTTCGCCGCGCGCGACTCGATGCGCTCGAACCGGATCGAGCCGCTGTGGTACCAGGTGCGCAAGAAGGTCGGCGACATCCGCCCGTTGCTGCCGGCCGAGGTGGTCGGCCCGTTCTTCAACGACGAGTTCGGCGAGACCTTCGGCAACATCTATGCGCTCACCGGCGCCGGGTTCGACTATGCGGTGCTGAAGGACTATGCCGAGCGCGTGCAGCTGTCGCTGCAGCAGTTGCCCGACACCGGCAAGATCGACCTGTTCGGGGTGCAGGACGAGAAGATCTGGATCGAACTGTCCAACCTCAAGCTCGCCACGCTCGGCGTGCCTGCCGCGACCGTGCGGCAGGCACTGGAAGACCAGAACGCAGTGCTGCCGGCCGGATTTTTCGAGACTGCCAGCAGCCGCGTGCCGCTGCGCATCGACGGCCGCTTCGGATCGGTCGAGCAGGTCCGGCAATTTCCGATCCGCATCGGCGATCGCACGTTCCGTCTGGGCGATGTGGCCAGCGTGCACCGGGGCTTTGCCGACCCGCCGGCGCCGCGCATGCGCTTCATGGGCGAGGACGCTATCGGCATCGGCATCGCGATGAGCGATGGCGGCGACATCCTCGCGCTGGGCCGCGCGCTCGAGGCGCGGGTGGTGGAGCTGCAGGCCAATCTTCCCGCGGGCATGCAGCTGCGCCGCGTCTCCGACCAGCCGGCCGCGGTGCAGGAGTCGGTCGGCGAGTTCATCCGGGTGCTGTCGGAGGCGGTCGCGATCGTGCTGCTGGTGAGCTTCCTGTCGCTGGGCTGGCGCACCGGGCTGGTAGTGGCGCTGTCGATTCCGCTGGTGCTGGCGATGACGTTCGGAATGATGCTGTTCTTCGGCGTGGGCCTGCACAAGATCTCGCTCGGCGCGCTGGTGTTGGCGCTGGGCCTGCTGGTGGACGACGCGATCATTGCCGTGGAGATGATGGCGATCAAGATGGAGCAGGGCCTGAGCCGGCTCAAGGCCGCCGCGTTCGCCTGGGATTCCACTGCGTTCCCGATGCTCACCGGGACCCTGATCACCGCCGCCGGCTTCCTGCCGATCGCCACCGCCGCTTCGGGCACCGGCGAATACACCCGCTCGCTGTTCCAGGTGGTCACGATGGCGCTGCTGGCCTCGTGGGTCGCGGCGGTGATGTTCATCCCGTACCTGGGCGACAAGCTGCTTCCCGACATCCAGCCGGCCGCGGCGCCGAAGCCTGGCTCGCTGGCCGCTCGCTGGCAGGCGCAGCGCGCGCGCTGGGCCGATCGCCACCCGGCGTACGCGGATGTCATCGCACCGCTGCCGCGCACGTCGGCGCAGCACGACCCCTACGACACGCCGTTCTACCGGCGCTTCCGCCGCTGGCTGGTGTTCTGCGTGCGGCGGCGCTGGCTGGTGATCGGGGTGACCGTGGCCGCATTCGCGACCGCGGTGCTGATGTTCCGGTTCGTGCCGCAGCAGTTCTTCCCCGACTCGGTGCGCCCCGAGCTGATGGTGGACATGGAGCTGGCCGAGGGCAGTTCGCTGCGCGCGACCCAGACGCAGGCGCGCAAGCTCGAGGCGATCCTCGGCAAGCGTGCGGACCTGACCAACTACGTGGCCTATGTCGGCAGTGGTTCGCCGCGCTACTACCTGCCGCTGGACCAGCAACTGCCGGCGGCGAATTTCGCCCAGTTCGTGCTGATGCCGCGCGACATCGCCGCGCGCGAGGCGATCCGCAGCTGGATCATCGACGAGGTGGTGCCGCAATTCCCCGAGTTGCAGCTGCGCGTGACCCGGCTGGAGAACGGGCCGCCGGTGGGCTATCCGGTGCAGTTCCGGGTGTCGGGCGAACACGTCGACCGGATCCGCCGGATCGCCTACGAGGTGCAGGAGCGCCTGCGCGCCAACCCGCATGTCGCCAACGTCAATCTCGACTGGGACGAGCCCACGCCCGTGGTGCGGCTGCAGGTCGACCAGGCACGGGCACGCGCGCTCGGGGTCGACTCGGCGCAGCTGGCGCGGTTCCTGTCGGGATCGCTGTCGGGCACCCACGTGAGCACCTATCGCGAGGGCAACGAGCTGATCGAGATGCGCCTGCGCGGGCTCGACGACGAGCGCCTGCAACTGGAGATGCTCCCCAGCCTGGTGGTGCCGACCGCCACGGGCGGCAGCGTGCCGCTGAGCCAGGTTGCCACGCTCGAGCACGGTTTCGAGGAGGGCGTGATCTGGCACCGCGACCGCCAGCCGACCATGACCGTGCGCGCCGACATCTACGACGGCACGCAACCGGCGACGGTGGTGGCGGAGATCTCGCCGACGCTGGATCCGATCCGCGCCGGGTTGCCATTCGGCTATTCGATCGCGATCGGCGGCAGCGTGGAGGATTCCACCCGCGGGCAGGCCTCGATCGCCGCCGGGGTGCCGCTGTTCGTGTTCGTGGTGTTCACCCTGCTGATGCTGCAGCTGCGCAGCTTCTCGCGCAGCCTGCTGGTGCTGCTGACCGCGCCACTGGGGCTGATCGGGGTGACGCTGTTCCTGCTGGTGTTCCAGGTGCCGTTCGGCTTCGTGGCGATGCTCGGCACGATCGCGCTGGCGGGCATGATCATGCGCAACTCGGTGATCCTGGTCGACCAGATCGAGCAGGACCGCGGCGCCGGGATGGAACCGTGGCAGGCGATCGTGGAGGCGACGGTACGGCGCTTCCGGCCGATCGTGCTGACCGCGCTGGCCTCGATCCTGGCGATGATCCCGCTGTCGCGCAGCGCGTTCTTCGGGCCGATGGCGGTGGCGATCATGGGCGGGCTGCTGGTCGCGACCGCATTGACGCTGTTGTTCCTGCCGGCGCTGTACGCGGCGTGGTTCAAGGTGAAGGTGCCGGAAGCGGCGGGCTGAGTCGCTTTGCGGTGCTTCGGGACGCGGGTCAGTCCAGCCGGACCGGGCCAGTCGATAGTTCCCAACGAAAAGCCCGCGCAACCGCGCGGGCTTTTCGTTGGTGCGGGCGAACCACAGGCAAACCGCTTCGCCGCAGGAAACTTTGGAGCGCTTGCGGTATCAGTCCTGGTCGCCCCATGGCGCCGGCGGCGGCGCGACCGGCTGGGTCAGGTCGAATTCGACCCGGAACAGGCGGCCGCCCGGGCGCGCCAGCTCGTACACGAACTCCTCCCCGGGCCGAAGCTCCATCGCCCAGGTGTTGGTCTGGGATGCGGTATTGCCCGCGCCGGCGAACAGGTCGATGGAATACTGGTCGACCGGGAACTCCTGACGCTCCGCGGTGCCGGCATCGACGCTGTCGCCGCCGTACATCGTGCTGGCGTCGTCGCTGCCGTCCTCGTGGCGGTGGTCGTGCTTCAGCCGCAGGCGCGCGCCGGCGCTGCCACCATCGATGCGCGTGATCACCCAGGTGCGCGAGCGGTCGTCACCGACGTGGAACGGGATGCGCAACTCGTCGTCGCCGCAACCGCGCACGTGCATCACCAGGGGCTTGTCCGCGAACGGGTTCGGGCCGGGGGTCGCCGGCGTGTCGACCGCGACGCGGCCGGCGAAGGCCTTGCCGCACAGCGTCTTGAGCCCGGCATGGAACCGATCAGCCGGGGCCTGGGCTGGGGCCGGCGCCGGCGCCTCGGCTGCCGGAGCCGGGGCGCTGTCGCTGGCGGCGGGCGCGCTCGGGCCGCAACCCGCAAGCGCGACGACGAGGCCGGCAAGCGCCAGGCGAGCGGGATGGTTCAGGGTTCTGGTCATCGCCGAACCGTACCTGCTGGGTCGGCAGCGGGCAAATTGCCCCCTTGCCGGCGCAGCGCTGCAGTCGCCTGTGCCGATGCAACTGGCCCCTTGACGCCGACCGTGATGAAATGGACGCAAGAAGCGGGGGTACCGGCAGCCACGGCCGGTTGAGAAACACCCTTCGAACCTGATGCGTGCGGGAGCCCAGGCTCCACGCCGCCGTAGGGAAGCTTCGCCGGACCGGCCCTGCCGTGCCGCGCGCCGCCCGCTTCGTCCCCGGCTCACCCGAGCGCCAACCAGGACGAACCCATGAACGCGGTGCCCTCACAACTGTCGCAAGAAGCCGATCGCCTGTCCGCCGACGTCGTGCGCCCGATCCCCGGCTCCAGCAAGGTCCACGTGCAAGGCTCGCGGCCGGACATGCAGGTGCCGATGCGCGAGGTCGCACTGGCGCGTACCCCGACCATCTTCGGCGGCGAGGACAATGCGGCGCTTGCGGTGTATGACACCTCCGGCGCGTACACCGACGCGAACGCACACATCGACCTCGCCCGCGGCCTGGCGCCGCTGCGCGCGGCCTGGATTGCCGAGCGCGGCGACACCGAAGTGCTCGGTGGCCTGTCGTCGGAGTTCGGCCGCCAGCGCGAGCACGACCCGAAGCTCGCGCACATCCGTTTCGGCAACCGGCCGCTGCCGCGGCGCGCGATCGCTGGCGCCAACGTCAGCCAGATGCACTACGCGCGCCGCGGGCTGGTCACCCCGGAAATGGAGTTCATCGCGATCCGCGAGAACCAGCGGCTCGATGCGATCCGCGAGGAGCACCTGCTGCGGCAGCATCCGGGCGAGAGCTTCGGCGCGAACATCCAGAAGTTCATCACTCCCGAGTTCGTGCGCGACGAGGTCGCCCGCGGGCGCGCGATCATCCCGTGCAACATCAACCACCCCGAAAGCGAGCCGATGATCATCGGCCGCAACTTCCTGACCAAGGTCAACGCCAACATCGGCAACTCGGCGGTGTCCTCAGGCATTGCCGAGGAAGTCGAGAAGCTGGTGTGGTCGATCCGCTGGGGCGCGGACAACGTCATGGACCTGTCGACCGGCAAGCACATCCACGAGACCCGCGAGTGGATCATCCGCAACAGTCCCGTGCCGATCGGTACCGTGCCGATCTACCAGGCGCTGGAGAAAGTCGACGGCCGCGCCGAGGAGCTGACCTGGGAGATCTACCGCGACACCCTGATCGAACAGGCCGAGCAGGGCGTGGACTACTTCACCATCCACGCTGGCGTGCTGCTGCGCTACGTGCCGCTGACCGCGAAACGCGTCACCGGCATCGTCAGCCGCGGCGGCTCGATCATGGCCAAGTGGTGCCTGGCCCACCACAAGGAGAGCTTCCTCTACACGCACTTCGCCGAGATCTGCGAGATCATGAAGGCCTACGACGTGACCTTCTCGCTCGGCGACGGCCTGCGTCCGGGCTCGATCTACGACGCCAACGACGAGGCGCAGCTGGCCGAATTGAAGACGCTGGGCGAGCTGACCGACATCGCCTGGCAGCACGACTGCCAGG
>DATHRJ010000200.1:0-9910 GCA_035465455.1 Lysobacter sp. | reverse complement strand
GTTGGTCGCGTACGAACAACAGCCCGGTCTCCAGCAGTAGATCCGAGCGCAGCAGAGTGCCGTCCAAGTCGATGACGAGCGGCGGGAGCATTGCCACATTCACGTCAATGACGAGTCGCGGGAGCGGAGCCGCATTCATGTCAAACGTCCGAGATTGTCTTTTGGACCGATCTCTCGATGAATACGGGTGGAGGTTCGGCGACCGGACATGGCTCGGCGACGGTACCGAGTTCAATCGAACTTGGCCCATCGGCAAGACGGGCTCTAACTTGGCCCGGGATTGCCACCGGCGGAGCCAGAAACGACTACCGCAAGTCGTTCCTGCGCTGTACGCCATCGTGCTTGGCGAGCGGTGCTGGTTCGTAGGCCTGCATCCATGCCAGCATCGCCTCGAGGTCCTCGCCGTGCCAGAGGTCGCGCCGCTGCTCGGGGTGCAGGAAGCCCTCCTCGACCATGCGGTCCATCATCGCGACCAATGGGGCATAGAAGCCGTCGACATCCAGGAACGCGCAGGGTTTGTCGCCGAGGCCGAGCTGGCGCCAGGTCAGCATCTCGAACATCTCGTCAAGCGTGCCGAAGCCGCCGGGCAGGGCCACGAACGCATCGCTGAGGTCGAACATGCGCGCCTTGCGCTCGTGCATGTTGGCGACGATGTCGAGCCGGGTCACGCCCCGGTGCGCCACTTCCCAGCCGACCAGCTGCTCGGGGATCACGCCGATCACCTCGCCGCCCGCCGCAAGCGCGGCGTCGGCGGCGATGCCCATCAGGCCGACGTTGCCGCCGCCGTAGACCAGTGCCAGGTTCTGCTGTGCAAGCCGCGTGCCGAGCATCGCCGCGCGCTGCGCATAGAGCGGACGGGTGCCGGTCCTGGAGCCGCAATAGACGCAGACCGCGCGCATCTAGCCCGCGCCCCGGGTCATCAGCCACTGGGCGAGGCTGACCCCGGCGAAGCCGGTAGCCACCGCGGCCGCCAGCGCGATGCCCCAGTGCCAGCCGCTGCGCAGTCCGAACGCCAGCACCACGAAGAACGGCAGGCTGCCGAGCACGAACCAGAAGATCGTCATCGCCAGGTCGGCGACCTGCAACGGATTGCGGGTATCGGCGTACAGCCAGCCCAGCACCAGCAGCGAGGTCAGCGGCAGCGAGGCCACCAGCGCGCCGACCCAGCCGTGGCGTCGGGCGAGGGCGGAGGCGACCAGCACGATGACCACCGTGAGCGCCGCCTTCCACCAGAACTGCGGGTTCATGCCGGGAGGCTCAGTTGGCCTTGTGGATCGCGCGCTTGTCGACCGCCATCGCCGCGTCGTGGATCGCTTCGGACAGGGTCGGGTGGGCGTGCACGATGCGTGCGAGGTCGTCCGCCGAGCCGCTGAACTCCATCGTCAGCACGCCTTCGTGCACCAGTTCCGACACGCCGACGCCGACCAGGTGCAGGCCGAGCACGCGGTCGGTTTCCGCATGCGCGATCACCTTGACGAAGCCTGCCGGTTCGCCCATCGCCACCGCGCGGCCGACCGCGGCGAACGGGAAGCTGCCGGTCTTGTAGGGCACGCCGTCGGCCTTGAGCTGCTGCTCGGTCCTGCCCACCCAGGCAATCTCCGGCTCGGTATAGATCACCCAGGGAATCGTGTCGTGGTTCACGTGGCCGGGCAGGCCGGCGATCAGTTCGGCCACCGCGATGCCTTCCTCGAAACCCTTGTGCGCGAGCATCGCGCCGCGTACGCAATCGCCCACCGCCCAGACGCCGTCGACGCCGGTGTGGCAATGCTCGTCCACCACGATGCGGCCGCGCTCGTCCAGCTGCACGCCGGTGCCTTCGGCCAGCAGGCCCTTGCTTGCCGCCTTGCGTCCGACCGCTACCAGCAACTTGTCGAACACCAGCGACTGCTCGCCCTTGGCGTCGGTGTAGCTGACATGGACCTCGGCGTTCTTCTTGCCCGCGTTCCTGACTTCGGTCTTGCCGACCTTCGCCCCCAGCCTGATGTCGAGCCCCTGCTTCTTGAACTCGCGGGCGGCGGTCTTGGCGACCTCGGCATCGGCAAGGGCAAGGAACTCGGGCAGGGCTTCCAGGATCGTCACCTCCGCACCCAGGCGCTTCCAGACACTGCCCAGCTCCAGCCCGATGACGCCGGCGCCGATCACGCCAAGGCGCTTGGGGACGCTGGTGAAATCGAGCCCGCCAACGTTGTCGACGATGGTCTCGCCGTCGAACTTCGCGAACGGCAGCTCGATCGAATCCGAACCGGCGGCCAGGACCACGTTGGTGCCCTTGAGCTCCACTTCGGTGCCGTCGTGCTGCTTCACCTTGACCACGTTGCCCGCATGCAGGGTGCCGAAGCCGTAGAACGGCGTCACCTTGTTGGCCTTGAACAGCGACGCGATGCCGCCGGTGAACTGCTTCACGATCTTGTCCTTGCGGCCGACCATCGTCGGCACGTCGATCGCGGCGGCCTTGGTGGTGATGCCGTGCTCGCCGAACAGGTGTTGCAGGTTGTAGAACTGCCGTGAGCTGTCCAGCAGGGCCTTGGACGGGATGCAGCCCACGCGCAGGCAGGTGCCGCCCAGCGCGGGCTTGCCGTCCTTGCCCAGCGCCGCATCGATGCACGCGACCTTGAACCCAAGTTGCGCGGCGCGGATCGCGGCGTGGTAACCGGCCGGGCCGGCGCCGATGACGACTACATCGAAGTTCTGCTGCTCGCTCATGTTCTGGTCCTTGACTTCATTCCCCGCTCCCAGCGGGAGAAGGTGCCCGAAGGGCGGATGAGGTTTGGGGTGCGGTTGCGGCGACGCTCGCGTCGGACCTCACCCCGATCCCGCTCCCGGTGGGGGCGGGACCACGCGGATGTCACATGCCAAGCAGCATGCGGTGCGGATTCTCGAGCTGGTTCTTGATCTCGACCAGGAACAGCACCGCATCCTTGCCGTCGATGATGCGGTGGTCGTAGGACAGCGCGATGTACATCATCGGCGCGGCGATCACCTGGCCGTTCTCCACGATCGGACGCTCCTTGATCGTGTGCATGCCCAGGATCGCGCTCTGCGGCGGATTGACGATCGGGGTCGACAGCAGCGAGCCGAACGTGCCGCCGTTGGTGATCGTGAAGGTGCCGCCCTGCATGTCCTCCAGGCTGAGCTTGCCGTCGCGCGCGGCGCGGGCGTAACCGTCGATGCCCTTTTCGACATCGGCGAAAGTCATGCGCTCGACATTGCGCAGCACCGGGGTGACCAGGCCCTTCTCGGTCGACACCGCGATGGAGATGTCGGTGTAGCCGTGGTAGATCACATCGTTGCCGTCGACCGAGGCATTGACCACCGGGAACTTCTGCAGCGCGTGGGCCGCGGCCTTGGCGAAGAAGCTCATGAAGCCCAGCTTGATGCCGTGCTCCTTGAGGAACGACTCGCCGAGCTCCTTGCGCATCGCCATCACCTTGCCCAGGTTGACCTCGTTGAACGAGGTCAGCATCGCGGTCGAGTTCTTCGACTGCATCAGGCGCTCGGCGATGCGGGCACGCATGCGCGTCATCGGCACGCGTTCTTCCGGGCGTGCGCCGCCACTGACACCCGCGGTCCTGCCGCTGGCGTAGTTGACGATGTCCTCCTTGGTCACCGCGCCCTTGCGTCCGGTGCCCTCGACCTGCGAGGCGTCGATGCCTTCCTTGGCGGCGGTGAAGCGCGCACCCGGCGGCAGTTCGGCGGTCTTTGCGGAAGCTGGTGCCGCGGCGGGCTTGGCGGCCGCGGGCTTGGCCGGTTCTGGCTTGGCCAGGACGGGCTTGGCTTCGGCGGTCGCGGCGGCATCGTTCTTGCTGTCGATGTCCTGGTCCGTCGCCTCGGGGGCTGCGGCCGCGGCACCGGCCTCCACGATCGCGAGCAGCTGGTCGCTGGTCACGGTGGCGCCGGTCTCGAACTTGATTTCCTTGAGCACGCCGTCCACCGGCGAAGGAACCTCGAGCACCACCTTGTCGGTCTCGAGGTCGACCAGGTTCTCGTCGCGCTTCACCGCATCGCCGGGCTTCTTGTGCCAGGTCGCAATGGTGGCGTCGGAGACGGACTCGGGCAGGACTGGGACTTTGATTTCGGTGCTCATGGATACGTCCTTGGAAAAGTTGTCATTCGCGGCCCCGCCGGCGAGGGCAGGGCGTGCTGATCGAGGAATCCTGGTGGAAGTTCCGAACGGCAGGTTCCTCGCTGCACCCGGACAGACATCGTGGAATCACTCCGCGGGGTGCTCGCCGCGGGGCGGGTTGACCAGCGCGTCGGCGACCAGTTGCGCCTGCTCGACAACGTGGTCGGCGAAGTGCCCGGTCGCCGGCGACGGCGAGCGTGCGCGGCCCGCATAGTGCAAGGCCTGCCGCTTCTGCATCGAGGCACTGATGTGGTGGCGGATCTGGTACCACGCGCCCTGGTTCTGCGGCTCTTCCTGGCACCAGATCACGTCTTCGGCTGCCGCGTAGCGCTTGAGTTCGGCCGCCAGCGCCACGCGCGGGAACGGATACAGCTGCTCGATGCGCACGATCGCGACGTCGCTGGCTTCGCGCTTCTTCATGTCCTCGACCAGGTCGTAATAGACCTTGCCCGAGCACAGCACCACGCGCTTGGCCTTCTTCGGATCGGCGGCGGCATCCGGGATCAGCTCCTGGAACTTGCCGGTCGCCATCTCGTCCAGCGTCGACACCGCGAGCTTGTGGCGCAGCAGCGATTTGGGCGTCATCACCACCAGCGGCTTGCGCGTGGTCATGCGCATCTGCCGGCGGATCATGTGGTACGCCTGCGCCGGCGTGGTCGGCACGCAGACCATCATGTTGTCCAGCGCGCACAGTTGAAGGAAGCGCTCCAGCCGCGCCGAACTGTGCTCCGGGCCCTGGCCTTCGTAGCCGTGCGGCAACAGCAGCACCAGGCCGCACAGCCGCCCCCACTTGGCCTCGCCCGACGACAGGAACTGGTCGATCACGACCTGCGCGCCATTGGCGAAATCGCCGAACTGCGCTTCCCAGATGTCCAGCGTCATCGGCTCGGCGGTGGAATAACCGTACTCGAAGCCCATCACCGCCTCTTCGCTGAGCAGCGAGTCGATGATGGTGACATCCACGGGATTCTTCACCAGTTGCCGCAGCGGGATATACGAGTCGTCGGTGGCCTGGTCGTGCAGGATCGCGTGGCGGTGGAAAAAGGTACCGCGACCGCTGTCCTGGCCGACCAGGCGCAGCTTGTAGTCCTCGGTCAGCAGGGTCGCGTACGCGAGGTTTTCGGCAAAGCCCCAGTCGCCCGGGAGTTCGCCGGCCGCCATCTTGCGCCGGTCGTCGTAGATCTTGGCGACGCGCGCGTGCAGCTTGACCTCGGCGGGGATGGCGTTGATCGCCTTGGCGAGCTCCGCAAGGGACTTGCGGTCGAACGTGGTGTCGACCGGATCGGAGAGCCTGCCCTTGAGGTAACCGGACCAGTCGATGGTGAATTCGTCGGGCTTGACCTCGACCAGTTCGGTGGTGACCACGCCGGCATCGAGCTTGTCGCGGTAGGCGTCGCTCATCGCCTGCACGTCGTCGGCACTCAGGGTGCCTTCGCCGACCAGGTGCTGGGCGTACAGGTCGCGCGTGGTCTTGTGCTTGCGGATCACCTGGTACATCAGCGGCTGGGTCGCGGCCGGCTCGTCGGCCTCGTTGTGGCCATGGCGGCGGTAGCAGACCAGGTCGATCACGACGTCCTTGCCGAACTTCTGGCGGAAATCCAGCGCCATTTCGGCACAGAACACCACCGCCTCGGGGTCGTCGCCATTCACGTGCAGCACCGGGGCGCCGACCATCTTGGCCACGTCGGTGCAATACAGGGTCGAGCGGGCGTCCTGGCGTTCGCTGGTGGTGAAGCCGACCTGGTTGTTGATCACGATGTGCAGCGTGCCGCCGACGGCGAACCCGCGCGCCTGCGACATCTGCAGCAGCTCCATCACCACGCCTTGTCCGGCAAACGCGGCATCGCCGTGCATCAGTACCGGCAGCACCTGGCCGCGGCCCTTGTCGCCGCGACGGTGCTGGCGCGAACGCACGCTGCCGGCGACCACCGGGTTGACGATTTCCAGGTGCGAGGGATTGAACGCCAGCGCCAGGTGCACCGGTCCGCCGGGAGTGGCGACATCGGCGCTGAAGCCCATGTGGTACTTGACGTCGCCACTGTGCGCCAGGTCGCTGTGGACGTGCTCGAAATTGCCCTCGAATTCGTCGAACAGGTGCCGCGGCGGCTTGCCCAGGGTGTTGACCAGCACGTTGAGCCGCCCGCGGTGGGCCATGCCGATGACGACGTCGCGCACGCCCTGTTCGCCGGCACGGCGGATCGTGGTGTCCATCAGCGGGATCAGCGCATCGCCGCCTTCCAGCGAGAAGCGCTTCTGCCCGACGTACTTGGTGCCGAGATAGCGTTCAAGGCCCTCAGCCGCGGTGAGCCGCTCGAGGATGCGCAGCTTGTCCTGCGCCTTGCGGCCGTAGTTGCCCGCCGCGCGCTCGAGCCGCTCGTACACCCAGCGGCGCTGCTCGGCGTCGGTGATGTGCATGAATTCCGCGCCGATCGAGCCGGTGTAGGTGGCCTTGAGCAGGCCGAGCAGGTCGCCGAGTTTCATCCGGGCGTTGCCGGCGACCCCGCCGGTGCTGAACTCGCCGGCCAGGTCGCTGCCGGAAAGGCCATGGAAGCCCAGGTCGAGGTCGGGTGCGTCGGGCTGCTCGAGCAGGCCCAACGGATCCATGTTGGCAGCCAGGTGGCCGCGCGAGCGGTAAGCGGTGATCAGCTTGCCGACCGCGCGCTCGCGCTCGTCGCCACCGCCGGCCTGTCCGCGCGCCGCCGCCTTGCCGGCCGCGGCGATGTTGTCGATGACCGCCGAATGCGGGACATCACCGGCTTCACGGCCCTTGAGGCCGTCGAAATAGGTGCGCCATTTGCCGTCGACGGCGTCGGCCGAGACCAGGTACTGCTCGTACAGGTCCTCGATGTAGGCGGCGCTGGCGCCGAGGTGCGAGGACTGGGAGAACTGCTTCAGGAGACTATCCACGATGCTGGTCGGGAAACTCGAAAGAGGAAGACAAGGACCTGAATCGTGCAAGCGAACGGCTATTCAGGCGCGCAAGTCCCGAATTATAGCGGCAGGGCGTGAGTGATCGGCGACCGCGGTGGCGGTTCGGGTGCCGCGCCGGCCTTCTTTGGTCGCATGCGTTCAGATACCCAGCGCCCGATATTCGGTGCAGGGCCGCGCGCGCTGCCACACCGGGTCGAACGTCCCGAGCAACTGGCGTGCGCGGGCGGCGCCATCGAGCCGGGTCTCGCCATCGAAACGGTGCCCCAGCGGGCGGAAGTAATAGCCGCCGCGGTCGTTCACCACGTAGGCGGACGGGTACGCGCGGTCGGTCGGTTCCTCGATCGCGCGGAACGCGAGCGCGCTCGGCAGGCGCTGTCCAAGGCCGATCAGCGGCGCGAGCGAGCGCTGGGGCGTGATCGGGTCCTGCAACAGCACCTGCGCGGCGCCGCCACTGGTGGCAAAGCGGCGCAGGGCGGCGATCACCTCGGGTGCGTCGAGCAGGCCCGGGTCCAGCTCGCGGCTGTAGATGTGCAACTCGCGGCGTGCCTGTCCGATCACCCCCAGCAGCGCGGCCAGGGCGCCAGCGTGGGTCTCGACCGGGTTGGGTGCATCGAGCAGCAGCTGCATGGCCTGGTGGTCGATGCCCGCTTCGACGAACGGCTCGCCGTACGGCAGGAAACCGTGGCGCACGTAGAAGCCGACCGCCGACGACTGGGCGTTCAGCGACACCTTGTGCCAGCCCAGCGCCCGCGCCTCGTCCAGCAGCCCCCGCAGCAGGGCATCGCCCACGCCGCGGCCGCGCCACTCGGCCAGCACCGCCATGCGCCCGATCTTGTGCTCCGGAGTCAGCCGTCCGGTGCCGATCGGCCGGCCGGCATTGTCGCGCGCGAGTACGTGGCGACAGTGCGGATCCAGTTCGTCCCATTCCAGCTCCAGTGGAACGGCCTGCTCCTGCACGAACACCGTCTCGCGCACGCTGCGCAGTGCGGGCAGGGCGGCGGCGTAGTCGACCCGCTCCACCGTGAAGGCCCCGGCCGCGCTCATTCGCCGATTCCTTCCTGCAGTGCCAGCGTGTAGTGGCCGGCATGCAGCAACTCGAACACCAGGTCGCGGCCGGCATCGGACAGCGCGGCGTAGTCAGCGCCGTCGAGCACCGCGGCGTTGGCGATGCGGGCGGCATCGCGCGCGGGCAGCGGGTAATCCTGGCCGTTGACGTACAAGCGCGATGCACCGCGCGACCTGGCCTTGCGCCAGGCCATCCGCGACCAGGGGTGGCGGCGCAGGGACGCGCCCTGCTGCAGGTCCCACTCGATCTCGATGCGCGACCGCGGCGCCTCGTCGGGATCGCCGCCTGGCTGCACCTCGCCGGCGTTGCGATAGAGGGTGATGAAGCGCCCGAACCAGTCGCCGAGGCGCTCGGGATCGTTCATGCGCAGCAGGTTCAGCGCCTCGATCGCGCGACCCATCGCGGCTGCGTCGATCTCGGCCGGATCGCCGGGCGGTGCGAGGTCGGGGTCGCGGTAGCGCAGCGCCTCATCGGCATCGGCGGCGAGGGTGTCGGCAAAATCCCCCAGCAGCTCCGCCGCCGAAGGTGCGCGCATGCCGACCGAGAACGTCAGGCATGCATCCTCGGCGACGCCATGGTGCGGCACGCCGGGCGGCAGGTAGAGCATGTCGCCGGGCCCGAGCAGCCACTCGTGCGACGGGGTGAACCGGCGCAGCAGCTTGAGTTCGACATCGTCGCGGAACTCCAGCACCGGGTTCGCGCCCGCGTCGATCTGCCAGCGCCGCCGGCCCTGCGCCTGCAGCAGGAACACGTCGTACTGGTCCACGTGCGCGCCGACCGAGCCGCCCGGTGCGGCAAACGAGACCATGACATCGTCGATCCGCCAGCGCGGCAGGAAGCTGAAACTGTCGAGAATTGCCGCGACATCGGCGTCCCACTTGTCGACATCCTGCACCAGCAGGGTCCAGTCCTGGTGCGGCATGCCGGGGAACATCTCCTCGTCGAACGGGCCGTTGCGCACGCTCCAGCCGTCGCTGGCGCGATCGTGCATGACGATGCGCGACAGCGCCGACTCCTCGCAGGCCAGGCCGGCGAGGTCCTCGGGTTGCAGCGGGAGCTGGAAGCCGGCCGCCGCGTACTGCGGGAACGCGTTGCGGATCAGCAGTGGCCGCTTCTGCCAGTAGTCGCGCAGGAAATCCGCGGCCGGCATGCCCAGCGGCGGCTGCGCGTGTGCGTCCACCTCGATCGGGAGCAGGTTCGCAGCCTTGCTTGGGGATACGCGCTTCTTTGGTTGGCTCTTGCTCATGTGGCGATCTCGTCGTAGCCGCGGCCGCGGAATTGCAGCAGGCACCAACCGTGTCCAAAAGGGTCGGCAAGGGTCGCGATGCGGCCCCAGTCGTGCTCACGGATGCCATCTTCGTGCAGCGCGCCGGCCGCGCGGGCACGGGCGAGGGCAGCATCCAGGTCATCGACCACCACGTCGCAGTGGACCGGAGTCCAGTGGCGGGAATAGTCGCGCAGGGACGTCCCGGCCGCGACACTGCCGGCCGGTTTGTGCAGGAGATAGATTGCCGCGGTCGCCCCTAGCAGTTCGACAGCGGCGCTGCCGAAGCGCCGGCCGGCGTGCAGCCCGAACGCGGCGGTGTAGAAGGATTCGGCCGCCGCGAGGTCATCGACATCGATGTTGACCAGCAGGTTCATGCGCGGATTCCGATCATGGCGCCGCCGTCCGCCACGGCGGATGCCGGCGGTTGGCGCCAGCGTGGTACAGGCACAGCACGTTCCCCGACGGATCGATCAGCCGCGCCTCGCGCCACAGCCAGTGCTGGTCCGTTGGCCGGGTCGAAAAC
>DATHRJ010000199.1:0-1756 GCA_035465455.1 Lysobacter sp. | reverse complement strand
CAGCGAGGGCAGGCGGTGATGTTCACCATCTGGCCCAGGATCGTCTGGCTCACCCGCCGCCGCTCGCCGGTGCCGTTGCACTCGGGGCAGGTCTCCGGTTCGGTGCCCGGTTCGCCGCCCGAGCCGTCGCACACGTCGCAGGTCACCAGCGTCGGGAAGCTGATCTCGCGGGTGATGCCGGAGACGGCCTCAGCGAACTCGATGGTCAGGTCATAGCGCAGGTCCGCGCCGGCGACCACGCGGCGCCGCTGCCGCGTCCCGGCCGGCGAACCGCCGAAGAAGGCGTCGAAGATGTCACCGAACGGGCCGAAGCCACCGCCGAATCCCTCGAACCCGCCGGCCGCGCTGGCAGAGTCCACGCCGGCGTGGCCGAACATGTCGTAGGCGGTGCGACGCTGCCGATCTCCCAGCACCCGGTACGCCTCGATGAGCTCCTTGAAGCGCTCCTCGGCTCCGTCGCTGGTATCCACGTCGGGGTGGTGGCGCTGGGCAGCGCGGCGGAACGCGCGCTTGATCTCCTCGTCGGAGGCATCGCGCGGAACGCCCAGGATCTCGTAGTAGTCGCGCTTCACGGCCATCGCCGCGGGATTATACCGATTGGCACTCAAAGGCTCAGAGTGCCAGAGGGCCTTCGGCCCCGGATCGATCGGTCAGGCCGGATCCGCGTCGCTCGGCGCGGGCCTGTCCCCGGCCGGGTCACGCCGTGCGTGTTCGCGCTGGTAGCTGCGCGCGCTGTAGGCGCTGAACCAGATCTGCAGCGCGCAGCCGGCCAGGAACAGAACCGCGCCCACCGCCACGGCGGGCAGCATCGTCATCGACCACTGCATCAGCGCCACCACGCCCAGCACGGCTGCGATCATCGAATTGACGAAGGCGATCGTGGCCGGCGTCGTGACCAGCGCGTGCGCAAGCGGCGAGCCGGTGGCGTGCGAGCCGTAGGTGCGGATGATGGCGGCATCGGAATCGGTGTAGCCGGTGACGAAGTACGGTTCCAGGTCCGGCTCCATGTCCAGGTAGGCGTGGCGCAGCCGGTTCATGCCGTAGACCCAGTGCACGTCCTCGTTGTTGACCTCAACCAGACGCACGTAGGTCGCGCCGCCCACGAACAGCACCACCGGCAGGATCAACAGCGCGAAGAGCACGAAGCCCTCGCCGAAGGCGGTCGCCTGCGCCACCAGTGCCAGCGCCACCGTCGCGCCGCTGAGCACGGTCAGGAACCTTCCTGCGCGGCTGAACGACTCGCCCCACGACAGGGAGCGGGTGGCCAGCAGGTTCCAGTGCTCGGTGGCCAGGATCTGGATTCGCTGCGAACGGCGCGCGGAGTCATCAGTGTCGGCTGAGCCGCCTCGGGCCAGTGGATGGACGCGCGGGTCGCCGGGCATGCCTTGCATCGTCACCTCCTCGCACCGGAGTCTGCGCCATCCCGGTGCTGCCCTGTCAAGGCTCGCCCACAGATCGTGCCTGGCCGTACCATCCGCCGCACCGATGTCCGAACCGATCCGCATCTCGGCCGACCACGCACGCCGCTTCCTCGCGGCGCGCCACCTGCTGGACCCGCCACGCAGCCTGCCGGCCGAGCCGGAATCGGTCCTTCAGGTGGTCGAGCGACTGGGCAGCCTGCAGTTCGACCCGCTGGAGGTGCCGGGGGCGCGGAACCACGATCTGCTGCTGCACGACCGGGTGGGAGGCTACCGCCGGGAGTGGCTGGACGGTTGGCTGTATGGGCCGGATCGGCGGCTGATCGAGCTCTACAACA
>DATHRJ010000198.1:0-3332 GCA_035465455.1 Lysobacter sp. | reverse complement strand
GCCGACACCGGCGCGGTCCACGCCGCGCTCGACGCACATGCCGCCATCCGGCTCGACGAGCATTTCAGCGCCGAAGGAACCCGGTTGTCGGTGCGCCTGCGCGCCGACCGCCGCGACGCACTGCAAGAGCAGTTGCGCGATGCCACCCGCGACCGTGCGCGCCTGGCCACGCCCACCACCCCGCACCCCGGCTGACTCCGCGGGCGGCCGCGCGCGGCGGTGGCGTCGATAGCGGACAATGGCAAGGATGAATGCCCCAATCGACGCAGAAACCGCAACCGCCACCCCCGCCAAGGCGCCCATCGGCAGCCTGCGCACGCTGTGGCCATTCGTGCGCAAGCACCGTGGCCTGTTCCTGGCATGGCTGCTCGCGCTTGCCGCCTCCTCCACCGCCACGCTGAGCTTGCCGGTCGCGTTCCGGCAGATGATCGACCAGGGCTTCACCCAGGAAAGTGGCGGCGACATCGACCGCGCCTTCGTGTTCCTGTTCCTGGTCGCCGTGGCGCTGGCACTGGCAACGGCTGCCCGGTTCTTCTTCGTGTCGCTGCTGGGGGAGCGCGTGGTCGCCGACCTGCGCGAACGCCTGTACGCGCACCTGATCGCGCTGGATGCCGGGTTCCACGACCGCAACCGCAGCGGCGAGCTGATCTCGCGTCTGACCGCCGATGCCGAGCTGTTGCGCGGCGTGATCGCCACCAGCATGTCGGTCGCCCTGCGCAGCGTGGTGACCTTTACCGGCAGCATCGTGATGCTGTTCGTGACCAGCCCGCAACTGGCTGCGTACGCACTGGTGGGCATCCCGCTGGCGGTGCTGCCGATCGTGCTCGGCGGCCGACGGCTGCAGAAGATCTCCCGCACCACCCAGGACCGGGTCGCCGACGCCAATGCCCTGGCCAACGAAACCCTCGGCGCGGTGCGCACGGTGCAGGCACACGCGCGCGAACCGTACGAGCTCGGCCGCTTCGGTGAGGCGCTGAAGATCAGCGTCGCCACCGCACGCAAGCGCATCCGCGCCCAGGCATTTGTCACCGCGATCGCGATCATGCTGGTGTTCGGCGCGATCACCCTGGTGCTGTGGTCCGGCGCGCACGACGTGATCGGCGGGCGCATGACGGCGGGCGCGTTGGGCCAGTTCGTGCTGTACGCGCTGATCGGAGGCGGCTCCGTCGGCGCGTTGGCCGAGGTCTGGAACGAGCTGCAGCGTGCCGCCGGTGGCATGGGCCGCATCAGCGAACTGCTCGAGGAGCAGTCGGCGATCATTGCGCCGGCCAATGCGCAGTCGCTGCCGCAGCCGGTGCGCGGCGACATCGCGTTCGACAACGTCAATTTCCACTACCCGATGCGCCCGGACCTGCCGGCGCTCGATGCGTTCACCCTGCACGTGCGAGCCGGCGAAACCATCGCCCTGGTCGGCCCCTCCGGCGCCGGCAAGAGCACCGTGTTCACGATGCTGCTGCGCTTCCACGATCCGCAGGCCGGCAGCCTGAGCGTCGACGGCTTCGACATCCGCGCGCTGGACCCCGGCGCCCTGCGCGAGGCGATCGCGCTGGTGCCGCAGCAGCCGGCGATCTTCGCCACCAGTGCGCGCGACAACATCCGCTACGGACGGCTCGACGCCAGCGACGCCGAAGTCGAAGCCGCGGTCGAGGCTGCGCACGCCTCGGACTTCATCGGCGCCTTGCCGCAAGGGCTGGACACCCAGCTCGGCGAGCGCGGCGCGCGGCTCTCGGGCGGGCAGCAACAACGCATCGCGATCGCCCGCGCGCTGCTCAAGGATGCCCCGATCCTGCTGCTCGACGAGGCCACCAGCGCGCTCGACGCACAGAGCGAACGCGCGGTGCAGCAGGCGCTGGAAACGCTGATGGAAGGCCGCACCACCCTGGTCATCGCCCATCGCCTGGCGACGATCCTGATGGCCGACCGCATCGTGGTGATGGACCGCGGCCGCATCGTCGCCGAAGGCACCCACCAGGAACTGCTTGCGCAGGGGGGTCTGTACGCGGAGCTGGCGCGACTGCAATTCCTCGACTGACGGGGCGATGACCGGCAACCGCATTTGCGTGGCGGCCGTCGTGGGCGGATAACGGCGTTCAGTCTCGCATTCGCCAGCGCTGCCTCAGCACTGGCCAGAGGAGCAACGCCCATGCAGCAGTCCGCCCGCCAGTTCCAGCTCGTGATCATCACTGCGCTCGTGGCATGGGGCTGCGCCGTTCCCGCCCTGGCGGCGACACCCTGCGATACGCCGGCCCACCGTGCCTTCGACTTCTGGATCGGCGAATGGCGCGTCCAGACGCCGGAAGGGAAGCTGGCGGGAATCAACCGGATCGAACGCGGATACGACGGCTGCGTGCTCCACGAGCGCTACGCGACCGGTCGCGGCTACAGCGGCGAGAGCCTGAACATCTACGACGCGTCTCGCGATCGCTGGCACCAGACCTGGGTCGATTCTTCCGGCATGTTGTTGCTGCTGGAAGGCGGCATCCGCGACGGCAGCATGGTCATGGAAGGCCAGACCGGCGGCAGGGGCGACGTCACCCGGCACCGCATCACATGGACCCCGAATGCCGACGGCAGCGTCCGTCAGCTCTGGGAGTCGGCCGCTGCCAGCGGCGCCTGGAAGACCACCTTCGATGGCAACTACACCCGGGGCGCGGCGAGCGGCCCGTGAGCCGTCTCCCCGCGAAGGCCTCCTGCAAGCGAAACCGCCGCTCCATCCACCGTAACCCTGCCGTTTGCAGCTGCCGGGTTCTCCCAGGCATTTGCCGCCCATAACGAGGCGGTCTGGCCGCTGCAGGCAGCCGCACTGGCGGGAACGGCGATGCTGGCACCGACAAAGGCCGGCCGGATGGTCTGCCTTGGGCTGGGGTCGCTCTGGGCATGGCTTGCCTTGGTTGTCGCCTGGCATTTTCCCGGGACATCAATCCTGCGGCGCCAGGGTTCGCGGCGCGGCTACCCGATCGGCAAGCTGGTCATGGCCGCACCGCTGGAGCGACGTCCTGCGCCGCGCTGTGCGGCACCAGCCGCAGGCCGGCGAGGTCGTAGCCAAGCTCGCGCAGCCGCTGCAGGTGCGCCTCGTAGTCCTGCGGCGATATCCGCGGGGTGCGCGCCATGATCCAGGCGTAGTCGCGCGCACTGCGCCCGACGATCGTCTGGCTGTAGTCGTCGTTGACATGCACGACCACGTACTCGGCCTGGATCGGCCACACGAACTGCATGCCCCACACCGCGTTGCCGGTGCCGGGCTTGACCGTACCGACCGGGTGCATGGTCTTCAATGGCGCATCGAAGCGCTTGTTGCGGTAGCGGAACGTGGTCTGGATGCGGCCGTCGGG
>DATHRJ010000197.1:0-14087 GCA_035465455.1 Lysobacter sp. | reverse complement strand
CGCCTCAACAAGCTGCTGGACCCGGCGACCAACGACGGGCTACCCGGTTTCCTGATCGTCAACGAGGACGCCACCGAGTCGGGCTTCATGATCGTGCAGTACACCGCCGCGGCGATCGTCAACGACCTTGCCAGCCGCGCCCACCCGGCGTCGGTGTATTCGATCCCGACCAGCGCCAACGCCGAGGACCACGTCTCGGTGGGCGCCAACGAGGCCCGCCACGTGCTCGCGATGGCCGACGACCTGGGCAAGGTGCTCGGACTGGAGCTGTACACCGCGGCGCAGGCGCTGGACCTGCGGCTGGACATGATCAATGCCGCCCGTGCGCTGGCAGCGCACGGCGATGCGCAGGCACTGGCCGCGAAGGTGCATGGCTGGCCGCTGCCCGGCAGCGGTGAGCACGACGGGTTCCTCGCGGAGATCGAGGGGCTGCGCGTGGAGCTGGCCGCAGCGGCCGAATTCCGCCCGGGCCGCGCGGTCGCCGCGGCCCACGCCGCGATCCGCAACCGGATCTCGTTCCTGCCGCGCGACCGCGCGCTGGACGGAGACGTGGCCGCCGCGGTGGGCATGGTCGACGACGGCAGCGTGTTGGCGGCCAGCCGGGCAGGGTAAGTTGCTCTTGGCGACCGTGTACGCGAGTCCGGGCGTGCGTCAGCCTTCCACGATATCGGGTGAGGGTGACGCCAGCCGGACGCAGTCGCGACCATGGGCCTTGGCATCGTAGAGCGCCTCGTCGGCACGCTGCAGGGCGGCGTCGATGCCGCCGAAGTTCAGGTCGACCTGGTGCACGCCCACGCTGATGGTGATCTGGATCTCATGCTCGCAGCTGCTGCACGGCGCCTCGCGCACCTTCTGGCGCAGGATGTCGGCAACCACGGCAGCTGCCTGGAGCCCCATCCCCGGCAAGCCCACGATGAACTCCTCGCCGCCGAATCGTGCGAGCAGGGCGCCGTACGGGCGCAATGCCTGGCCAATGGTTCGCGCCGCCCAGCGCAGGCACTCGTCCCCGGTCAGGTGCCCGTAGTGGTCGTTGATCGCCTTGAAGTTGTCCAGGTCGATCATCAGCAGTGATACCAGCTCGTCGCTGCGCTGTGCCTGCACCAGCAGGTTCTCGAACCGCTCGCTGAAGTAGGTCCGCGTGTGCAGGCCGGTCAATCCGTCGCGCTGGCTGGTCTCGCGCAGGCGTGCGTGCGCATCGCCCAGCTGGCCGAGCGCATCGCGCAGCTCCCCGGTGCGCTGCTCGACTTTCTTTTCGAGCTGTTGCTTGGCCTCGTCCACGATGCGTTCGTTTTCGTTGCGCAGCGATGCATAGCGGTAACCCAGTGCGACCGAAAGCAGCAGCATTTCCAGCGCCGAGCCGATCTGCACGCCGTATTCGGTGAGGAAGTTCTTCGGCAGCAGGCCGAATGCCAGTGCGGTGAAAATTCCGGTGCCGAGCAGGAACATCGCCCACGCGAGCAGGAACAGTCGCGCCGGCTTGTAACCGCGCATCAGCACCACCAACGAGGCGATCGCGATCCACGTGATGCTGAGGAAAACGGCCGCCGATGCGATCGGGGTGGAGATGCGATACGGCAACTGGGTCGAGGCGACCCCCAGCATCACGAAGAACCCGATCATCCCCAGGCCCACGCGGTCGCCAAACCGCCAGCGACGGCGCAACTCGAGGAAGTGGCGCGCGAACTGCTGCATGCCGATCTGCGCCAGGCAGATCGACAGCGGTACCGCCTTGTCGGCGAGCCAGCTGGAGTTCGGCCACAGGTACTCGAAGCCGAGCCCGTTGAGCGTGAACAGCACCAGCCCGAACGCCGAGATGTGCAGCAGGTACCAGACGTAGCTGGGGTCGCGCAGCGTCAGCCACAGCACGAGGTTGTAGAAGAACAACGCCAGCAGGATTCCGTAATAGAGGCCGATGATGAACTGCGCATCGCGGGATCGTTCGGTGAACGCCGCTGGCGTGTACAGCGAAAAAGGCACCTGCATCGAGCTCTGGCTCTGGACGCGCACGAACAGGTCCATCGGCTGGTCCGTCGGCAACTGCAGCCAGAAGTTCGGATGGCGGTACTGGATACTGCGGGCATCGAATGGCAGGGCATCACCGCCGGCCTGGTGGGTCACGTTTCCCTGGCTGTCGCGCAGGTACATGTCGACGTGGTCGCTCAGTGCATAGCGCTGCACCAGCAGCCATCGCGGCTCGGTCGGGCTGCGGTTGACCACCCGGGCATGAAACCAGAACGCACCGGGTTGGAAGCCGAATGCCGTGCTGCCACCGGGCATCGGCCTGAAGCTGCCTTCGCGCATGCGGTCGACCGCCGTGGCCAGGTCATCGCCACCGCTCGCGTCGTGGTAGTAGGCAAGGTGCGGGGTCAGCGACACGTGGTCGAGATCGTCCAGCTGCAGCGCTTCCTGCGCGGTGGCCCACGTGCTGACCAGCATCAGCAGGGTCGCCAACGCGCTGTTCATCCACCCCTGTCGCGTCCGCCCCAACGTGCGCTCCTTTGTAATCCCACTCCAGCTGCCCGTCCAATCCCCTGGGCCAAGCTCCGCCGGAGTGTACTGCAGGCAATCGTGGCCCCGGTCAGGGGGCCGGTCAACCGGTCCATCGGCGGCCCGAGACGATCAGCCGCGCTTCGCAGAGGCACGTTTGACCATCCGCGTTCCAGTGCGTTAATGTAATAGCACGTCATCACATTGAGGCAGCCCATGAAGCGCCGCGCACCCGATCCGCACGAGCATCAACCGCAGGACGCACTGGCGGGACTCGCGCAGGCGATTGCCGGCCTGCGTGATCCGGCGCAGGTCGCCGCCTTCCTCCAGGACCTGTGCACGCCGGCCGAGCTGGAGGCGATGACGGATCGCTGGCGCGTGGTTCCGCTGTTGCTGCAGGGCGTGCCCTATCGGGAGATCCACGACCGCACCCTCGTCAGCGTTACCACCATCGGCCGGGTCGCGCGAACGCTGGACCACGGCGCCGGCGGCTACGCGGTGGCCATCGGGCACGGCGCCGATCGCACCAGCTGAATCTTTTTCTTTACGGACCTCTCAATGACTGCTTCCCTCAGCGCCGTTCCACGCGACCGGCTGCGCATCGCCATCCAGAAATCCGGGCGCCTGGCCGAACCGGCCCGCAGCCTGCTGGCTTCGTGCGGGCTCAGCTGGCGCGAGAGCCGCGATCGCCTCTTCTGCTACGGCGAGGCCTTGCCGATCGACCTGTTGCTGGTGCGCGACGACGACATCCCGGGGCTGATCGCCGACGGTGTGTGCGATCTGGGTATCGTCGGCCGCAACGTGCTGCTGGAGTACGACGGCGATCGCGTTGGCACCGGGCACGCGCCCGCTTTCCGCGAATGGCGCGCGCTGGGCTTCGGCGGTTGCCGGCTCGACGTCGCGGTACCCGAGAGCTGGGAGTGGGACGGCCCGCGGCAGCTGGCTGGGCGCCGCATCGCCACGAGCTACCCGGCGTTGCTGTCGCAATGGCTCGCCGCAGAAGGCGTCAGTGCCGAGGTCGTGCTGCTGTCGGGTTCGGTGGAGATCGCGCCGAGACTCGGCCAGGCCGATGCCATCTGCGACCTCGTGTCCAGCGGCGCGACCCTGGTCGCCAACCAGCTCAAGCCGGTGGCGACGCTGCTGCAGAGCGAGGCGGTGCTGGCCGGTCCGGTGGCCGGCTTCGACAGCGTCCGCGGCGAACTGGCCGACCTGCTGCAGCGGCGCCTCGACGGCGCCTTGCGCATCCGCCACAGCAAGCTCCTGCTGTTCCAGGCGTCCCGCCAGATGCTGCCGGCGCTGTTGCCGCTGCTGCCCGATGCCGACGCGCCGACGGTGATGCAGATCGACGGCGAGGACAACCTGGCGCTGCAGGCGCTGTGCCATGGCGCGGTGACATGGCAGCGGCTGGAAGACCTCAAGCGCGCCGGTGCGCGCGGACTGATGGTGCTGCCGGTCGAGGGCATGCTGGCATGAACCTGGTTGATGCCGCTGATGGCGGGGATGGCGACCGCGGCGCGCTGGATGGGCGCAGGCTCGACTGGAAGCTGCTGGACGCGGCGCAGCGCCGGCAGGTATTGCGCCGCCCTGCGCAGGTGGCCGGAGCGGAAACCGCTGCCGTGGTCAGCGCGATCATCGCCGAGGTCCGAGCCCGCGGCGATGAGGCACTGTGCGAGCTGACGATGCGTCTGGACAAGGTCTCGCTGCAGCAACTGCAGGTTTCCGCCGAGGAACTCGCCGCTGCTGGCGCATCGCTTTCGCCGGCATTGCGCGAGGCGATCGACGAGGCTGCTGGACGCATCGCGCTGTTCCACGAGGCCGGGATGACCCTGCCGTACCAGCTGGATACCGCGCCGGGCGTGTCCTGCGAGCGCATCGTGCGACCGATCGGGCGGGTGGGCCTGTACGTGCCGGCGGGTTCGGCGCCTTTGCCGTCCACCGCGCTGATGCTGGGCATTCCCGCGCGACTCGCCGGCTGCCCGGACGTGGTGCTGTGCACGCCGCCACGCGCCGACGGCAGCGCCGATCCCGCGGTGCTGTATGCGGCCGCGCGCTGTGGCGTACGCAGGATGTACAAGGTCGGTGGCGCGCAGGCGATCGCGGCCATGGCCTTCGGCACCGCCAGCGTGCCCAGCTGCGACAAGCTGTTCGGCCCCGGAAATGCCTATGTCACCGAAGCCAAGCGCCAGGTGTCGATGGCGGAAGGGGGGGCTGCGATCGACATGCCCGCCGGGCCGTCGGAGGTGCTGGTGATCGCCGACGCCGGCGCCAACGCGGCGTTCGTGGCCGCCGACCTGTTGTCGCAGGCCGAGCACGGCCCCGATTCCCAGGTAATCCTGCTCAGCGACGACGACACCTTGATCGCGGCCGTGGCGGCGCAGGTGGAACAGCAGTTGCGGGCGTTGCCGCGCGCCCGCATCGCGCGCCGCGCGCTGGCGACCTCGCACCTGATCAAGGTCGAGTCGATCGCGCGGGCATTCGACATCAGCAACGAATACGCGCCGGAGCACCTGATCCTGGCGCTGCGCGACGCCCGCGCGATGCTGCCGCGGGTGCAGGCGGCCGGTTCGGTGTTCCTGGGCGACTGGGCACCGGAGGCACTGGGCGACTACTGCAGCGGTACCAACCACGTGTTGCCGACCGGGGGCGCAGCGCGCTTCTGCGGCGGTTTGAATGTCGCCAGCTTCCAGGTCGCGATCACGGTGCAGGAGGTGCAACCGCAAGGTCTCTTTGCGATCGGTCCTTGCGCGCTCGAGCTGGCGACGGCCGAAGGCCTCGACGCGCACAGGCAGGCCGTGGCGCTGCGGCTGGAGGCGTTGGCATGAGCGTGCTGCAGGCGCAGTGCACGGGCAGCCGCAGCGATCCACTGGCGCTGGTACGCGAGGACCTGCGCGATTTCGCCGGCTACCGTTCGGCGCGCAGCGAGGATCTGCACGGCCACGTGTGGCTGAACGCCAACGAGTCGCCCTGGGCAAGCCCGGCCGACGTGGCCGGTGTCGTGCGGCGCTATCCCGATCCGCAACCGTTTGCGTTGCGCCGGGCGCTGGCATCGCTGTACGGCTGCGAGCCGCAACAACTGCTGGCCGGCCGTGGCAGCGACGAGGGCATCGACCTGCTGGTGCGCGCGGTGTGCCGGCCCGGGCAGGACGCGGTGGTGGTGACGCCGCCGACGTTCGGCATGTACGCGGTCAGCGCGCGCCTGCACGGAGTGCGCGTGGTGGAGGCGCCGTTGCTGGATGGGACCGATGGGTTCTGCTGCGATTTCGAGCAGCTCGCGGCCACCATCGAAACCGCGTCGGCGCGGCTGGTGTTCGTCTGCTCCCCAGGCAACCCGTCGGGGACGTTGCTGCCCCTCGACCGGATCCGCACGCTCGCGCGCCGGCTGGAGGGGCGGGCGCTGGTCGTGGTCGACGAGGCGTACCTGGAATTTGCCCAGGCGCAGTCGGCGGTGTCGCTGATCGCTGCGCTACCCAATGTCGTCGTGTTGCGGACCCTGTCCAAGGCACACGCGCTGGCGGCGGCGCGGGTCGGCAGCGTGATCGCCGACGCCCGCCTGATCGCGGTGCTGCAACGCTGCCAGGCACCGTATCCGCTGCCGGCGCCGTGCGTCGACCTCGCCTGCCGGGCCTTGACCGCGTCGGCGCTGGCGATCACCGAGGCGCGCGTGCGGACCGTTCGGCATGAGCGCGAAGCGATGCTGCGCACGTTGCGTGCGGCACCGGGCGTGCGCCGGGTGTACCCCTCGCAGGCCAACTTCCTGTTGGTGCGGTTCGATCATCCGCAGGCGGTGTTCGACCGGTTGCTGGCCGCCGGCGTGGTCGTGCGCGACCTGCGCGCCGCGCAACGCCTGGACGATGCGCTGCGCATCACCATCGGCAGTGCGGGTCAGAACGCACAGGTTGCCGCGTTGCTCGCGCAGGGGGTGGCGGCATGAGCGCGGCGCTGACGCCGGTGCTGTTCGTGGATCGCGACGGCACCCTGATCGAGGAGCCGGAGGATTTCCAGATCGACCGGTTCGAAAAGCTGCGCTTCGTCGCCGGGGTGATCCCGGCGCTGCTGCGGCTGCGCGATGCGGGCTATCAGTTCGTGATGGTCAGCAACCAGGACGGACTGGGCACGGCCGCCTACCCGCAGGAGGATTTCGACGGCCCGCACGAACTGATGATGCGGGTGTTCCAGAGCCAGGGCATCGTGTTCCGCGACGTGCTGATCGACCGCAGCCTGCCGGCAGAGAACGCGCCGACGCGCAAGCCGGGCATTGGCCTGGCCCTGCACCTGGTCCGGGACCGCGGCATCGACTGGGCGCGCTCGGCGATGGTCGGCGACCGCGAGAGCGACAACGGTTTCGCCCGCAATCTTGGCGTGCGCGCGTTCCAGTTGCGGACCGCGCAATTTGGTGGCGACTGGGACTGGCCGATGATCGCGCATGCGCTGGTCGATGCGCCGCGCACCGCGATCGTGCAGCGCGACACGCGCGAGACCCGCGTGCGCGTCAGCATCGACCTGGATCGCGTGGCTGAGCCGGAGGTCCGCACCGGTCTGGGTTTCTTCGACCACATGCTCGAGCAGGTGGGCAAGCACGGCGGATTCGCGCTCGAGCTCGACTGCCAGGGCGACCTGCACATCGACGAGCACCACACCATCGAGGACAGCGCGCTTGCGCTGGGGCAGGCGCTGCGCGAGGCACTGGGCGACAAGCGCGGGATCGGCCGCTACGGTTTCACCCTGCCGATGGATGAGACCCTGGCCAGCGCCGCGCTGGATTTCTCCGGCCGTGCGTATTTCGTGTTCGACGGCAGCTTCCAGCGCGAGCGCGTCGGCGACATGCCGACCGAGCTGGTGCCGCACTTCTTCCGATCACTGTGCGAGACCGCCGGGCTCAACCTCAACCTGCGGGTCGAGGGTGACAACGACCACCACAAGGTCGAAGCCTGCTTCAAGGTGCTCGCGCGCGCGCTGCGCCAGGCGTTGCGCCGCGAGGGCCGCGAACTGCCCAGCACCAAGGGGGCGCTGTGATGCGGGATGCGGCATGAACGTGGTGCTGATCGACGCCGGCGGCGCCAACATCGGCTCGGTGCGCTATGCGCTGCAGCGACTGGGGGCGGACGCGGAACTCAGCGCCGACCCGGCAGTGATCGCAGCCGCCGAACGCGTGATCCTGCCCGGTGTCGGCGCGGCAGCGCCGGCGATGGCGCGGCTGCGCGAACTCGACCTGGTCGAATTGATTCGCGCCCTCACGCAGCCGCTGCTGGGGATCTGCCTGGGCATGCAGCTGCTGTACGAGTCGTCCGAGGAAGGCGACGTGGAATGTCTCGGCCTGTTGCCTGGACGGGTACAGCGGCTGTGCCCGGCGCCGGGCGTGCGGGTGCCGCACATGGGCTGGAACCGGTTGCAGGTGACGCGTGCGGACGCACTGGTCGACGGCCTGGGCGACGATGCGCACGCGTACTTCGTGCACGGCTTCGCCGCGCCGCTTGGCGAGCACACCATCGCCAGCGCCACCCATGGCGATGCGTTTGCCGCGGTCGTGGGCCGCGGCAATTGCTACGGGGCGCAGTTCCATCCCGAGCGGTCGGCCGCCACTGGCGCGCGGCTGCTGGAGAACTTCCTGCGAGGAGCTCCGGCATGAACGGCTTCACCGTGTATCCCGCAATCGACGTGCGCGGCGGGCGCGTGGTGCGGTTGCGCCAGGGCGATTACGCGGAGGAAACGCGCTATCCGGACAGCCCATTGGCGACGGCCAAGCGTTACGCGCAGGCTGGTGCGAGCTGGCTGCACCTGGTGGACCTGGACGCCGCGCGCGCCGGCGGTTACACGCTCGCGCCGCTGCTGCGCGAAATCGGCGATGCGACGTCGCTGCGCATCCAGACCGGCGGCGGCGTGCGCAGCGAGAGCGACATCGAGGCGATCCTGCAGGCGGGCGCCTCCCGCGTGGTAGTGGGTTCGCTGGCCGTGCGCGAGCCGGCGCGTGTCGCCGGCTGGCTTGCGCGCTTCGGTGCACAGCGCATCACCATCGCCCTGGATGCGCGTGCCTCGGAGGACGGCGCCTGGCGCCTGCCGGTTGAAGGATGGACCCGGGACAGCGGGGTCGTGCTGGAGGAGCTGCTCGCAACCTACGCCGACGCGGGACTGCGCCACCTGCTGTGTACCGATATCGACCGCGATGGCATGTTGTCCGGGCCCAACCTCGCGCTGTACCGAACCATCGCCGCACTGGCGCCAGGGGTGGCGTTGCAGGCGTCTGGCGGGGTCCGCGATGTCGCCGACATCATCGCTGCGCTTGCCAGCGGCTGCGCGGGAGCGGTGCTGGGCAAAGGCCTGCTCGATGGCCGGTTCGCGCTGGGCGATGCCCTGGCGGTGGCGCGGCCATGCTGAGCCGGCGCATCATCCCGTGCCTGGACGTGCGCGACGGCCGCGTGGTCAAGGGCGTGCGCTTCCGCGACCACGTCGACATGGGCGACATCGTCGAGCTGGCCCTGCGCTACCGCGACGAGGGCGCCGACGAGTTGGTGTTCTACGACATCGGCGCCAGCCCCGAAGGGCGACGGGTCGGTTGCGAATGGGTGGAGCGGGTCGCACGCACCATCGATATTCCCTTCTGTGTCGCCGGCGGCATCCGCAGCGTGGACGCCGCACGCGAAGTCCTGCACGCCGGCGCCGACAAGATCTCGATCAATACCCCGGCGCTGGAGCGACCGGAGTTGATCGACGAGCTCGCCGCGGAATTCGGGGTGCAGTGCGTGGTGGTCGGCATCGACAGCCTTCGCGACGACGACGGCCAGTGGCGCGTGCGCCAGTACAGCGGCGATCCCGCACGCACGCGCGCACTACCCGGGCGCACGCTCGACTGGCTGGTCGAGGCGCAGCGGCGGGGCGCCGGCGAGATCGTATTGAACTGCATGGGCAGCGATGGGGTGCGCGAAGGCTACGACCTCGAGCAGCTGTTGGCGGCGCGTGCGCTGTGTGCGGTACCGCTGGTGGCATCGGGCGGGGCGGGGACCGCACAGCACTTTGCCGACGTGTTCCTGCAGGCCGATGCCGACGCGGCGCTCGCCGCCAGCGTTTTCCACAGCGGTGCGATCCGCATCCCCGTGCTGAAGCGGTTCCTGCGCGGGCAGGGCATCGGGGTGCGCGATGTCGGATGACGTGAGCTTGCCGGTGCCGATCGAACAGCTAGCCTGGGACAAACAGGACGGATTGCTGCCGGTGATCGTGCAGGACGCGGCGACGTTGCGGGTGCTGATGCTCGGCTACATGGACCGCGCGGCACTGCAGGCGACGTTGGAAACCCGACGGGTGACCTTCTTCAGCCGCAGCCGCCAGCGCCTGTGGGTCAAGGGCGAAACCTCCGGGCACCTGCTCGAACTGCGGGCGATCGATGTCGACTGCGACCGCGACACCCTGCTGGTGCAGGCACGGCCGCACGGACCCACCTGCCATCTGCAGCGTTGCAGCTGCTTCGCGCAGGCGCCGCGGAACTTCCTCGCCGAGCTCGATGCGCTGGTCGAGCAGCGCGAGCGCGAACGGCCGCCTGGCAGCTACACCACGCTCTTGCTGGACGGCGGCGTGCGCGGCATCGCGCAGAAGGTCGGCGAGGAAGGCGTGGAGACCGCGCTGGCCGCGGTGGTGCAGGACGACACCGCGCTCGCTGGCGAGGCGGCCGACCTGTTGTTCCACCTGCAGGTGCTGTTGCGTGCTCGCGGGATGTCGCTGGAGGCGGCGGTGGCGGTTTTGCGGCAGCGACATGAACAGCCCATCCCCCCTGGCTGATCGCCGTTGGCGCAGGCCAGCTGCAGCGTCGCAACCGGAAGGCCCCATTCTCAAGCTCCGGCGGTTGTGCCTTTCGCCACCCCCGGGATGATCACCGGCCTGCGTGGCCGTAGCGCCTTGGCAGCGCCGTTGGCAAGGCTACCCCCGCATCCCGTGATCCTGATCCGCGCGGGTCCGCGATCGCCCGGAGTCCCCGCGACGGCCGGCGACGCCTGAACAAGCAGGTGATGACCATGCAGTATCGAGAGCTCGTAAAGAAGGTGCAGATCTACTCGGGATTTTCCGATCAGGAATCGGAGACGGCCCTGCGGACATTCGCCGGCAAGCTGGGATCCCGACTGACCCCGCAGGAGCGCAGACAGTTCGCCAGCGAGCTTCCGTCCGACCTCAAGGCCGTGGTGCTGGAAGCGCAGGCAGGCGAGAAGTTCGGCGCGGAGGAATTGGTGCGTTACGTCTGCGAGGCCAATGGCATCGACGAAGCCCATGCCAGGAAGCAGATCCATGCCTCCTGGCGCGCGATCAAGGATGCGATATCGCCGGGAGAGATCCGGGACATCAAGGCGCAACTGCCACGCGACCTGGATGCCATGCTGCATTGATTGCAGCCCTGTACGGTCAGGCGGCCGGACCGGCCCGGCATCGTCGGGGTGTCAGGCGGTCGGGTCGAGGTCCGCGAACGTCTCCACGCGCGCATGCCCGTGGGTGTCGTCGCCGACGCGCGGCTGCGGGTAGTCTTCGCGGCGATCGACCAGCACCGTGTCGAGCCCGGCCTCGCGCGCGGCATCGAGTTCCTCGACGATGTCCGACAGGAACAGGATGCTGGCCGGCGGCAGGGCGATCGATTCGGCGATCCGCGCGTAGCTGCCGGCCTCGCGCTTGCCACCGACCTCGGTGTCGAACCAGCCGGTGAACAGCGCGGACAGGTCGCCGGCGTCGCTGTGGCCGAAGAACAGCCGCTGCGCCGGTACGCTGCCGGAGGAATAGACGTACAACGGCAGCCCCGCCGCCTGCCACCGGCGCAATGCGGCGGCGGCGTCGGGATAGACGTGGGCGGTGAAGTCGCCGTGGCGATAACCTTCGGCCCACACCATTCCCTGCAGCGCCTTCAATGCGGTGTGCTTGCGGTCCTGGTCGATCCAGCCCTGCAGCACCTCGGCGATCATGGCGTCGTTGCAGACCGCGCCGTTCTCGGTGGCGACCACGTCCAGCCATTTGCGCACCGCCAGGTCCTTCGCCCGCGATTGCACGAAAGCGGGCAGGGCCCGTCGCGCATACGGGAACAACACGTCCTTGACGAACGAGATGCTGCTGGTGGTGCCCTCGATATCGGTGAGGATCGCCCGCGTGCTCATTCGTCGGCGTCCGGCTCGTGGCGCGGGAAACGCTGGGCGATGTCGGTGCCGGTGAAGTGGCCGATCCAGCCGTCGGCCTCGGTGAAGAAGCGGATCGCGACGAAGCTCGGCTCCGGCCCCATGTCGAACCAGTGGGGAGTGCTGTCGGGCACCGCGATCAGGTCGCCGCGTTCGCACTGGATCTCGTAGACCTTGTCGGCAACGTGCAGGGTGAACAACCCGGAGCCGGCGACGAAGAAGCGGACCTCGTCCTCCCTGTGGAAATGCTCGTCGAGGAACTTGCGACGCATCTCCTCGCGGTTGGGGTTGTCGGGGGCGATGCTGACCACGTCGACCGACTTGAAACCGCGTTCGCCGACCAGGCGGTCGATGTCGTCGCGGTAGGCAGCCAGGATTTTTTCGGAGGAGTCGCCCGCGGCGATCGGCTGGTTGGCCTGCCACTGTTCGAAGCCCACGCCGATCGGCGCGAGCAGCCGCGCCATCTCGGCGTGGTCGCTGGTCGAGCTGATCGGTGCGGTCGGCTCGTTCTCGGCGAAGATTCTCAGGCGGCTCATCGTTGCAGTTTCCTCAACTCGAGTTCGCATCCGATCAGGAATTCGAACGCGTCCAGGTGGCGTCGCGCCTCGGCCATGTCGCGGCCCCACGCGTACAGGCCGTGTCCGTCGATCAGGTAGCCCCACATCGGCTGCCGGTCCAGCAGCACGTCGACCTGGGCGGCCAGGGTGCGCATGTCCTGGGTGTTGGGCAGCACCGGAAGATCGAGCGCGGTGTCGTGGGTGGTGGTGCCGACGAAGGCCTTCAGCAGTTCGTAGCCTTCAAAGCGCATGCGGCCGGCACCGGCGTACAACCGCGACGCCACCGTCTGGTTCAGCGAGTGCGTGTGCAGCACGCAGCCGACCTCGTGGAAGCGCTTGTACAGTTGGGAGTGCAGCAGGGTTTCGGCCGATGACCTGCGCGTGGTGGCGACCGCATTGCCGTCGAGGTCGACGACCATGACGTCGTCCTCGGTCAGGTGGCCCTTGTCGCCCCCCGACACCGTGATCGCGACATGCCCGTCGTCGAGGCGACGGGAGAAATTGCTGCTGGTCGCCGGCGTCCAGCCCCGCGCCGCCAGTTCCCGCGTGTTGACGACGATTTCCCCGGCGCGCAGCGCCAGTTGTTGCGGGTCGTAGGGCAGGCTTGTCATGCCTGCCAGTGTAGCCGAGGCCGTTGCGCGGCTACATCAGGGCGCTGATCAGCACTGCCAGCACCAGCAGCGGCGCGACCACCCGCAGCAGCCAGCGCCAGGCCACGAACAGCCCCTGCGGCATGTCCGCCAGCTGTTCTTTCAACACGGTCGTCCTGAGCACCCAGCCGGTGAACAGCGCGATCAGCAACCCGCCCAGCGGCAGCATCAGGTCGTTGGCCAGCAATTCGACCAGGTCCATGATGTTGCGGTCGCGACCCGAGATCGACATGGTCAGGTGCGACCATTTGTTCAGCGACAGCACCGAGGCCAGGCCCAGCGCCCAGCACAGGCCGGCGACGCTGAGCGCGGCGAACTTGCGGCTCATCCGGCCGCGTTCCACCAGGTAGGCGGTGGCCGGCTCCAGCAGCGAGATCGACGAGGTCCATGCCGCCACCGACAGCAACGCGAAGAACATCAGGCCATAGAGGATGCCGAACGGCATCGCGTTGAATGCGAGCGGCAGCGAGGTGAAGATCAGGCCCGGGCCGCCCCCCTGCGGGTCGATGCCGAACGAGATCACGATCGGGAAGATCGCCAGCCCGGCCAGCAGCGCCACGCCGGTATCGGCCAGTGCCACGATCGCGCCGACGCGAGGAATAGACACGTCGTTCGGCAGGTAGGCGCCATAGGTCATCATCGCGCACATGCCCAGGCTCAGCGAAAAGAACGCCTGGCCCATCGCGCGCAGGAACACGCTGCCATCCACTTCCGCCCAGTCGGGCATGAACAGGAACGTCGCGGCCTGTCCCAGGTGCCCGGTGGTGGCGCCGTAGAGCACCAGGATCAGCAACAGCAGGAACAACGCCGGCATCAGGAAGCGCACCGCGCGCTCGAGGCCCTTCTCCACGCCCAGCGCGACCACGCCCACCGTGAGCAGCATGAACAGTCCGTGCCACAGCGACAGTTCCACCGGATCTGCGAGCAGGGTGTTGAAGGTCACGCCCGGGTCGGTGATCGCCGCCGCTCCGAACAACTGGCCCAGATACAGCCAGGTGTAATGCAGGGTCCAGCCGGCGACCACGCTGTAGAAGCTCAGGATCAGTATGCCGGCGAGCATGCCGATCCAGCCGATGCCTGCCCACGCCTTCGACGCGCCGTTTTCGCGCACCGTATCCATCAGGGTATTGACCGGGCTCCTGCGGCCATGGCGGCCGAGCAGGATCTCCGCCATCAGGATCGGCAGGCCGACCACCGCGATGCAGGCGAGATAGATCAGCACGAACGCGCCGCCGCCATTGTCGGAAGCCATGTAC
>DATHRJ010000196.1:0-8171 GCA_035465455.1 Lysobacter sp. | reverse complement strand
GATTACCGGGGTCTTGCCGCCGGCCAGCTGCCACTGCTTGCGCAGGTGCGAGAGCTGGGCTTCGTCGAACTGGCCTTCCTCGATCGCCGACAGGGTCTTGCCGATGGTGATCTCGTCGTCGATCGCCGCGGTCGTGTCCGGCGTGGTATCGGCGATGCGGCCGGCGTGCGCGCGGCGCACGACGTCCTCGATCATCGCCACCAGGCCCATGTGCATGCCGTCGTTGGGGTGGTAGATGCGCTCGACCCCGTAGGCCTGCAGCTCGCGGATCTCCTCGGGGGTGATGGTGCCGCCGCCGCCGCCGAACACCTTGATGTGGCCGGCGCCGCGCTCGCGCAGCATGTCGACCATGTACTTGAAGTACTCGACGTGGCCGCCCTGGTAGCTCGACAGCGCGATGCCGTCGGCGTCCTCCTGCAGCGCCGCGCGGACCACGTCCTCGACCGAGCGGTTGTGGCCCAGGTGCACGACCTCGGCGCCCTGCGCCTGGATCAGCCGGCGCATGATGTTGATCGCCGCGTCGTGGCCGTCGAACAGGCTGGCGGCGGTGACGAAGCGCAGCGGGCTGCTGGTTTCGGGCTGGGCGGTGGTGCCGGGGACGACGATGGCAGGGGTGCTCATGGCGCACTCATTGCGTGAAAACGGGATTTGCTGATTGTAGCGCGGCCGGTATGGCGGCCTTCAGCTAGCTGGGAAGCAGCTGAACGCGCGGCGCGGCGCCGTCAACTCGGCGGCGGCCGCGACGTTTACCGACGTGCCGGCAATGCGCGCCGGATTATCTGGAGAAAGCGTCATGGCATTGCGCCCCTTGTTGCTCTCGGCCGTGGTCGGCATTGCCGCGCTCGGCGCGTTCCATGCCCCGGCCGCCAAAGCCGCTGGCTCCGTCAGCATCAGCATCGGCAGCGGGTCGCCGTACTACAACGGATACAACCGCGGCTACGACCCGAGGTACGGCTCGCGGTACGGCTCGAACCATGGCTACAACCGGCACTATCGCGGCAGCCAGGGTTATTACGGCAGCAGCCATCGCACCGGCTACACCTTCGTGCCGGGGCACTGGGCCCATGGCCAGCGCGGACGCGTGTGGGTGCCGGACCAGTACGTGCCGGTGCGCGGGTATCAGCGCGGGTACTCGGGCTACGTCCCGGGCCAGCGCATCCGCTACGGCCGCCCGCCGCAGCTGCGTCCGCTGCCGGGCGGCTTCTATTACCAGCGCGGTGGCTACGACCCGCGTCGCGGCTGGTAACGCGGAATACGTCGCTGGTCGACCGGCGACACCGCCGATGCGTTCGGCACAGACGATGACACGGTAAGGCTTGGGGGTCGGTCGCGGCGGCGTTTTCGTAACGCCGCCGCGGTCGGTTAGGCTGCGCGCATGCCTGCCTCCGCGCCCCCTCCCCCGACCAACCCGCTGCTGGGCGCCTTGCGCGCGCGCGCCGCCGAAGGCACGCCGGAGGCGATGTTCAAGCTGGCGGTGGCGCTGATCGGGCACGGCCAGTACGAGGAGGCGTTCGACCAGTACGGGCACGCGGCCACGGCCGGACATGCCGGCGCGCAGGTGCAGCTTGCGCGGATGCTTCTATATGGAATCACCTGCGATGCCGACCCGGCGCGCGCGGTGGACTGGCTGCTGCGCGCGGAAACCGGGGCGAACGACGCGACCGCCGGCACCCTGCTGGCGATGATCGCGCTCGGTGGCGTGGCGCTGCCGCGCGATGCCGGCCAGATCAACCGGCGCGTGCTGGCGGCGGTGCAGGCCGATCATCCCCCGGCGTTGCTGGCCGCGGCGGTGCATTTCGGGCGCAGGCCCGATGCCGGCGACCAGGCGCGCTGCATGCAGCTGCTGGAACGCGCCAGCCAACGCGGCGACGTGGTGGCCACGCGCCTGCTGGTGGAGCGCCTGCGCCGCGGCGAAGGTTGCCAGCCGCAGCCCGAGCGCGCGCGGCAACTGGCGGCCCGGCTTGCCGCGCACGGCGTGCCGGCGTTGCCGGCGATCGGCGCCGAGCCGCCAGCGAGCGCGAGTGCGCCAGCCGCGGCAACACCGGGCGAGCTGGCGCTGGAGGACGCGCTGCAACCGCCGCCCGCGACCGAACTGGCGCAGCGGCCACACCTGCTGCAGCTCGACCGGCTGCTGTCGAGCGATGAGTGCCGGCTGCTGGTGGCATGCGCGCAACCGGGGCTGCGGCGCTCGCGCGCGATCGATCCGCTGACCGGGCAGCCACACGCGATGGAAATTCGCACCAGCAGCGATGCAAGCTTCGACCCGGTGATCGAGGACCTGGCGTTGCGGCTGGTGCAGTTGCGCCTGGCGAGTGCGGCGGGGATGGACCTGGTGAATGCCGAGCACCTCGTGGTGCTGCGTTACGCCCCCGGCGAACAGTACCGCCCGCACCGCGATTACCACCCGCCCGGCGAGATGGCCCGGCACCGACCCGAGTCGGGCAACCGCACGCGCACCATCTGCACCTACCTCAACGCGGTCGAGGCCGGCGGCGAGACCGAGTTCCCGCACGCCGGCATCACGGTGGCGCCTGCGCCGGGGCGCGCGGTGGTGTTCGACAACCTGCACCCGGATGGCCGGCCCGACCCGGACTCGCTGCACGCCGGCCTGCCGGTGACGCGCGGCGAGAAGTGGCTGGCCACGCTGTGGCTGCGCGAGCGGGCCTACCGCGAGTATTGAGGAAGGTGCCTAGAGCGGGGCTGTTTGGCTGGTCGGACGTTCGTCGCCCGTCACTTTCGCGTGCCCCCCACCCCGGCCCTCCCCCGTAAACGGAGAAGGGAGCCAAGAGCCAAGCTCTTCGCTTCAGCGCCGTTGGGCTGGGGCCTTACACGGCCGCACCCGGCATTTGCTTTAGAATGTGCCCCCTGCGACAGCCGGCGTAGCCAGTCGCAGAGGCGAATCCCAATCGATTCAACTACTTAACCCAGCACTGTTGGCGTACAGCGCATTGCGCATTCCTGACGCCGACGCGGAGCCCCGCATGATTTTTGAAACCCTCGACACCTTCGGCCACGAGCAGGTGGTGTTCTGCCATAACAAGGATGCGGGCCTGAAAGCCATCATCGCGATCCACAACACGGTGCTGGGCCCGGCGTTGGGTGGCACGCGCATGTGGCCGTACAAGACCGAACAGGATGCGCTCGACGACGTGCTGCGCCTGAGCCGCGGCATGACCTATAAGAATGCGGTTGCCGGCCTCAACCTCGGCGGCGGCAAGGCCGTGATCATCGCCGACCCGGCCGTCGACACGTCCGAGGCGCTGTTCCGCGCGTTCGGCCAGTTCGTCGAGTCGCTGGGTGGCCGCTACATCACCGCTGAGGACGTCGGCGTCGACGTCAACGACATGGAGTTCGTCTACCGCGAGACCGAGTACGTCACCGGCGTGCACCAGGTCCACGGTGGCTCGGGCGACCCGTCGCCGTTCACCGCCTACGGCGTGCTGCAGGGCCTGATGGCCTCGCTCAACAAGCGCTTCGGCAACGAGGAAGTCGGCCAGTACAGCTATGCCGTGCAGGGCCTGGGCCACGTCGGCATGGAGTTCGTGAAGCTGCTGAAAGAGCGCGGCGCCAAGATCTTCGTCACCGACATCAACAAGGGCCTGGTCGCCAAGGCCGTGTCCGAGTACGGCGCCGAAGCGGTGAGCCTGGACGAGATCTACGACGTGCCGGCCGATGTCTATTCGCCGTGCGCGCTGGGCGGCACCGTCAACGAGCAGACCCTGCCGCGCCTGAAGGCGAAGATCATCTGCGGCGCGGCCAACAACCAGCTGGCCAACAACGCGATCGGCGACGAAGTGCAGAAGCGCGGGCTGCTGTACGCACCCGACTATGCGGTCAATGCCGGCGGCGTCATGAACGTCTCGCTGGAGATCGACGGCTACAACCGCGAGCGCGCGATGCGCATGATGCGCACGATCTACCACAACGTCGGGCGCATCTTCGAGATCGCCGAGCGCGACGGCATCCCGACCTACAAGGCCGCCGACCGCCTGGCCGAGGAGCGCATCAGCGCGATCGGCAAGCTCAAGCTGCCGCTGGGCCGCGCCGCGCCGCGCTTCCAGGGCCGCATCCGCGGGCACTGATCGTTCTTGGATGGGCAGGTAGCAAAGACGGGGCCGAGTGCCCCGTCGTTGTTTTTCGCAACCCAAGTGGTCCGGCCGCACGTAGTCCGTGATCCCCGCGCAGGCGGGGCATCGAGTGACTTGAAAGGTGCGCGACGGCGCCGGATTCCCGCCTGCGCGGGAATGACGAGCACAATGGTGGCTGCCGAGTGCCAGCATTCAACAACACACAGCAACACAGGAGTTTCGATGCGTCCGTTCCCGCTGGGTGAAGAAATCGACGCGTTGCGCGAGGCCGTGCGGCGTTTTGCCGATGCCGAAATCGCGCCGCGCGCGGGGCAGATCGACCATGACAACGTGTTCCCGCAGGACCTGTGGGCCAAGCTGGGCGAGATCGGCCTGCTCGGCCTCACCGTGCCGGGCGAATACGGTGGCAGCGAGATGGGCTACCTGGCCCACCTGGTGGCGATGGAGGAGATCTCGCGCGCATCCGGCTCGGTCGGCCTGAGCTACGGCGCGCACTCCAACCTGTGCGTCAACAACCTCTACGCCAACGGCAACGACGCGCAGCGCGGCAAATACCTGCCGAAGCTGTGCAGCGGCGAGTGGAAGGGCGCGCTGGCGATGAGCGAGCCGGGCGCCGGCTCCGACGTGGTCGGCTCGATGAGCTGTCGCGCCGAGCTTCGTGGCGATGTGTGGGTCGCCAACGGCAACAAGATGTGGATCACCAACGGCCCCGAGGCCGACGTGCTGGTGGTCTACATGCGCACCGCGGGCAAGGAAGCGGGCAGCAAGTGCATGACCGCCTTCATCGTCGAGAAGGGCATGAAGGGCTACAGCACCGCGCAGAAGCTCGACAAGCTCGGCATGCGCGGGTCCAACACCTGCGAGCTGGTGTTCGCCGATTGCGAGATCCCGGCGGAGAATGTCCTGGGCGAGGTCAACCTCGGCGTCAAGGTGCTGATGAGCGGACTCAACACCGAGCGCCTGGTGCTGACCGGCGGCCCACTGGGGCTGATGCAGGCAGCGCTCGACGTCACCCTGCCCTACGTGCGCGAGCGCAAGCAGTTCGACCAGGCGATCGGCTGCTTCGGGCTGATGCAGGGCAAGATCGCCGACATGTACACCGCGCTGCAGTCCAGCCGCGCGTTCGCCTACCAGGTCGCCCGCGACTACGACGCCGGGCACAGGTCGCGCGTGGATGCCGCCGCGTGCCTGCTGCATGCCAGCGAAGCGGCGGTGCAGGTTTCGCTGGAGGCGATCCAGTCGCTCGGCGGCAACGGCTATATCAACGAGTACCCGACCGGCCGCCTGCTGCGCGATGCCAAGCTGTACGCCATCGGCGCCGGCACCAACGAGATCCGCCGCATGCTGATCGGACGCGAGTTGTTCGACGGCAAGTCGTAGCGTCCGCTGCCTGCGGGCTGCCTGCGCGAAACACCGGACCGCCGCGAATCTTCGCGGCGGTCCGGTTTTGCACCATCGTCCGGGATGCCGGCGACCGGCCGCCGCGGATGCTTTGCATCCAAAGCGACCAGCCGCACAATCGCGGGAGGTCCAGGATGACGGCCCAACGCGAACCCGGGAGGTTGCGCGCATGCCAGATCACGCCCCATCGCCCGGCATCGTCACCCGTCCACTGACCGCACGCGACTGGCCGCTGATCGAGACGCTGTTCGGCGCCAAAGGCGCCTGTGGTGGCTGCTGGTGCATGTGGTGGCGCGTGCCGATGGGCGGCAAGACCTGGGATGCCGCGAAGGGCGAACCCAACCGCATCGCATTCAAGGCGCTGGTCGAATCCGGCCGGGCCTCCGGCGTGCTCGCCTTCGCCGGCGATACCCCGGTGGGCTGGTGCGCGGCCGGTCCGCGCGGGCAATTCCCGCGGATCGAGCGCAGCAAGGCGCTGGTCCGCGCCTGGTCCGACGCGACGTGGTCGCTCAACTGCCTGTACGTGCCCGCGCGCTGGCGCGGCCGGGGCGTCGCGACCGCGCTGGTGGCGTCTGCCGTCGGGCTGGCGCGTGATCGCGGCGCCACCGAGATCGAGGCCTATCCACAGGTGGTCCGACCCGGCGAGCGCCAGGCCGGCGCTTTCGTCTGGACCGGGGTGCCGAGCCTGTTCGAATCGGCAGGCTTCCAGCCATTGCACAAGCCCGACCGTGGCCGCACCTTGTATCTGTTGCGCCTGGAGTGAGTTGCGGCGGTCCTCGGTGAGGCGCCGCGGGCGCGACCGGCGCGATTTGCGGCAGTGCAGCATGCCGCCGCATAATCGGGTCATCGGCTGCGAGCCGCCCTGTTCCTCTGGAGTCTGCCATGAGCGATGTCGTCATCGTCGGTGCCAAGCGCACCGCCATCGGTTCTTTCCTCGGCCAGTTCACCGGCGTACCCACCACCGTGCTGGGCACCGCGGCGATCACCGGCGCGCTCGAGCACGCCGGTCTGGCGCCCGACCAGGTCGACGAGGTCCTGATGGGCTGCGTGCTGCCGGCCGGCCTCGGCCAGGCACCTGCGCGCCAGGCCGCCCTGGGCGCCGGTCTCCCCGACTCCATCCCGTGCACCACCGTCAACAAGGTCTGCGGCTCCGGCATGAAGGCGGTGATGCTCGGCGTCGACGCCATCAAGGCCGGCTCGGCGCGCGTGGTCGTCGCCGGCGGCATGGAATCGATGACCAATGCCCCGCACCTGCTCAACGGCTCGCGGACCGGCATCCGCTACGGCACCGCCGAGTTCCTCGACCACATGGCCTTCGACGGCCTGACCAACCCGTACGACGGCAAGGCGATGGGCGTGTTCGGCGACATGGCCTGCGACGCGTACAGCTTCGACCGCGCCTCGCTGGACGCGTTTTCCGAGGAGAGCGTCAACCGCGCCAAGGCCGCGCAGGCCAATGGCAGCTTCAAGAACGAGATCGTCCCGGTCACGGTGAAGGGCCGCAAGGGCGAGACCATCGTCGACAGCGACGAGGAGCCGGGCAAGATCGACACCAGCAGGATCCCGGGCCTGCGCGCGGCTTTCGGCAAGGAGGGCGTGCTGACTGCCGCCTCCTCCTCGAAGATTTCCGACGGCGCCGCCGCCCTGGTGATCATGCATGCCGAGGAAGCCGCGACCCAGGGGCTGAAGGCGCTGGCGCGGATCGTCGCCCACTCCAGCCACGCGCAGGCGCCTGAGTGGTTCACCACCGCGCCCGTGGCCGCGATCACCAAGGTGCTGGAAAAAGCCGGCTGGACCGTGGCCGATGTCGACCTGTTCGAGATCAACGAGGCCTTCGCCTGCGTCGCCATGGCGCCGATGAAGGACTTGGGTATCAGCGCGGACAAGGTCAATGTCCACGGCGGCGCGGTGGCCCTGGGCCATCCGATCGGGGCGAGCGGCGCCCGCCTGCTGGTCACGCTGGTGCATGCGCTGCGCGAGCGCGGGGGTACCCGCGGGGTGGCTTCGCTGTGCATCGGCGGGGGCGAGGCGACGGCGGTCGCGATCGAGATCGTCTGAAACCCTGAACAGGGACAGGGCTCTTAACACGATCTTAATAAAAAAGTCACCGGCTGCCGCTTGACACGCGTCAGGAGCACGTCATCATGCTATCCGGCGCGCAATTGCGCGTTGCCTGAATTTTAATTGACGAGGAACAAACATGACTTTCAACAAGGCGCTGATCGCCCTGGCCATGGGCTTTGCCCTGGCCGCTTGCTCCAACCAGCAGCAGGCTGATGAATCGGCCGCCGAAGCTGCCGACTCCGCTGCTGAGGCCTCCATGGCCGCTGCCGGCTCGGGTGACGAAGCCGCGCAGGCTGCTGCCGACGTTGCTGCCGCTGCCGCCGACGCTGCTGCCGTTTCGGCTGACGCCGCCGCCGGCGCGACCGACATGGAAAGCGCCGACAACGCTGCTGACGCTGCCGAGCAGATGGCTGACTCCGCAGAAGACGCTGCTGACGCGGCCGAAGAGGCTGTCGAGCAGTAATATCGCTCAGAGCTTGCAACACCTGTAATTGAAAAAGCCGTCGGTTCGCCGACGGCTTTTTCTTTGGGATTCAACTGTCGGTCTTCACATGACTTTGGCGTCGCTTCATTAATAGTGCGCGCAGCGGGCAGCACCGGCGCAATTTCCGATCTACT
>DATHRJ010000195.1:0-15036 GCA_035465455.1 Lysobacter sp. | reverse complement strand
TCGACCATCAGCAGGCCGATCGTGGCGATCGCCACCAGCAGCAACGCGAGCGTCCAGTGCAGCCACTGGCTGACGGGGCCCCAGCGGTCGGTCGGATGCTTCATGGGCCGATCGCCGCTGCGCCGGGCTCGGGCGGCGCAGGAGCCGGCGGATAGGGTTCGGTTTCCGGCAGTTCGTCCTCGAACAGCAACCCGGTCTCCGCTTCGGGTGTCGATGGCGGTTCCGGCGGTTCCGGCAATGGCGCGGGAGTGCCCAGTCCCTCCGCGACGGCGCGGTCGGCGCGCACCGCTTCGGCTTCGATGCGCAATTGGACCGCGTCGCCGATCACTGTCGGCCACGCATCGATGCCGAAGTCGCTGCGGCTCATCACGCCCGTGGCCGAGAACCCGGCCGTGCGCCGGAACGGCGGCAACGGATGGCGTTGGAGTGCATTGAACACCACGTCCAGGCACAGCGGCCGGGTCATCCCGCGCAGGCTCAACTGTCCGCACACCTGGGCACGGGTTTCGTCCAGCGGCCACACCGCGGTGGAGACGAAGCGCGCCTCGGGGAAACGCTCGCCATCGAGCAGGTTGCGCGCCAGTGCCGCCACGTTCCACTTCGTATCGCCCAGGTCCAGGCGGGTCAGCGGCACGCGCACGTCCAGCCGCGCCGCGGTCCAGTCGTCGGGGTCGAACAGCAGCACGCCGGTACTGCCCGACACGGTGCCCAACGCCTTGGAGAAGCCCGCGTGCCCGATCTCGAACATGACCCGCGTGTGCACCGGGTCCAGCGTGTACGCGGGTACGTCGGTGGCACCGGCGATCCCGGGTAGCACCGCCAGCAGCGATGCGAGCAACGTCGCCGCGTGCGCAGCGGCGCGTCGAGGCCGTTGGCTGGATCGGGTGGGGGCGAGGCGAGTGGGAATCGAGGTCACCCGCCGATTCTAGGCGCAGCCGGCCAGCGAGGCCGCATCCGCGCGGCAACGCAGTGTTGCGCGATCCCCGTCGGAGCCCGCCGCGGTACTTGCCTGCAGCCTCCCGATCGTCGAGTCTGGTTGCCGGGGAAATATCGGCCTGCCGCGCCCGTCGAGTGCATTTCGGTGCGGCCCAGGGAAGAAGTGCCACCGGACAGGGAGAGTTCGATGCTGCGGATCGCCATGATGCTGTTGGCGCTGGTGACAGGCGCCTGCGCGGCTGCGGCCGTGCCCGAAATACCACGCCTGCGCCTGATCGGCGTCGCCGACGGGCTGCCGTCGAGCAGCGTCATGGGACTGGCGGTCGATCGTGCCGGCTACCTGTGGATCGCCACCACCGACGGCCTGGCGCGATACGACGGCGTCGGGATGCGGGTCTGGCGCCATGTGCCGGACGATCCGCGTTCGCTGCCGGGCAATTACGTTGCCGTGGTGCATGTCGATGCGCAGGACCGGGTCTGGGTGGCGATCGAGGGCCGCGGCCTGAGCGTGCTGGATGCCGACCTCGATGGCTTCCGCCACTACCGCCAATCCGACGATCCCCGGATCGGCAGCGATGACGTGTGGGCGATCGCCAGCCGCGGCGACGAGTTGTGGTTCGGCACCTTCGGCGGCGGGTTGCACCGCATGGGCGCGGCGGCCGCGGACGGTGAACGGCCGATCACCCGCTTCATGCCCGACGATGCCGACGAACGCAGCATGCCGGCGTCCACGGTGCTGTCGCTTGAATTCGACGCGCGCGGCCGTTTGTGGGTGGGCACCACGGCCGGACTCGCGCAGTGGGACGGTCGCGGTTTCGACCGCCCGTTGATCCCCGATGGAGCGGCCAGCCAGCTGATCTATTCGCTGAGTGCCGATGGTGATGCCATGTGGGTCGGCGCGACCAGCGGCCTGTACCGGCGCAACACGGATGGGCGCTGGACCCGGCCTTCATGGTCGGCGATGTTCGGCGCTCCCAACAGCGTCCTCGACGTGGTCTCCGACCCCGACGGACAGCACTGGGTCGCCAGTAACCACAACCTGTGGCGGGTCGGACCCGGCACGGTGCCGACGCCGGTGCCGATCGGCGCCAAGGGGCCATCGCAGCCGATGTACCAGTTGCTGCGGCAGGCCAACGGCGCAATGTGGTTTCCGGTGCCGGGCGTCGGCCTGGGCTACCTGCGCCCCGATTGGCGCCGACTGGCGCAGTTGTCGCGCGCCGACGATGGCCTGCAGGCGGAGCTGTACCGCGGCGTCGCCACCTCCGCCTCCGGCGGGGTGTGGCTGGTCGGCAGCCGTGGTGAACTGGACCTGCTCGCTCCCGATGGGACCTCGCAAACGGCCGGGCCATTGGTGCAGGCGCAGATGGAAGGGCGCAAGCCGACTTCGATCGTGGAGGATCGCCAAGGCCGGATCTGGATCGGCCACGCGCGTGCGCTGCTGCGCGTCGATCGCGATGGCGAGGTGCTCGAGTGGCGCCCGGGTCAGCCGGATGCGCCGCTGCTGGGCCAAATCGACCTGATGCGCATCGCCCCCGACGGCAGCCTGTGGCTGTCTTCGGCCGGACACGGGATCCAGCAGCGCGACACCCACACCGGCGCCGTGCTGGCGACCATCCCCGCCGGTCCGGATCACGGCCTGGGCGTCGGTGATCTGGAAACCATGGACTTCGACGCCGCCGGCGCGTTGTGGATCGCTGGCGACGACGGGCTTGCGCGGCTGGATGCCGCAACCGGGCGCTTTTCCCCGGTGTCCGGCATCGTCAGCGGCGACCGCGTATTCGGCTTTGCGTTCGATGGCAGCGATTCTCTGTGGTTGCAGCAGCTGGTGGGGCTGGAGCGCTACGCACGCCGTGGGGCGGGCTGGGTCCTGGTCGACCGGGTCGGTGTGGCCGAGGGTGTCCCGAGCGTCCAGGGTTCGGGCCTGTTGATCGACCGCAACGGCATGGTGTGGCTGTCGAGCCTGCGCGGATTGTTTCGCTGGAATCCGCAGACGCGGCATCTGCGGCGCTTCGGTTTGCCCGATGGCCTCAGTAGCCAGGAGTTCGTCGATCGCACGATGCTGTTGACCGCCGACGGCGTGCTGGTATCGGCGTTGGCCGATGGCGGGGTGGTGCTGCTGGACACGCTGGCACCCGACCACGCCGCATTGCAGCCGGCGCTGTTGTGGAACCAGGCGGAGGTCCGCCGCGATGGCGCATGGACGGTCCTGGACACTGCTTCCGAACTGACCCTCGCCCCGCAGGACCGCGAACTGCGCGTGCAACTGCGGCTGCTGGCATTCGACGACGTGCAGGCGAACCGCTATTTCACCCGACTGGATGGCTACGACCGCGACTGGGTGGCGCAGGGCGCCAGTGGCGAGCGCGTGTTCGCCGGCCTGGCGCCGGGTCGCTACACGCTGCAGGCGCGTGCGGTGGACGCGGCGGGCAATGCCGCCGCCGGGCCATCGCTGCATTTCCGGGTACAGCCGCCCTGGTGGCGCACCGCCTGGGCGCTGGCGGGATTCATCGCGGCGGCTCTGCTGCTGCTGGCGTGGACGGCGATGGCCTACCGCGACCGGCTCAGGCGGCGTCATGCGTGGCAGCGCGCCGAGCATGAGCGCGAGGTCACGCGCGAGGCCTCGCTGGCGAAGACCCGCTTCCTGGCCACCCTGGGCCACGAGGTGCGCACGCCGATGACCGGCGTGCTCGGGATGAGCGAACTGCTGCTGGGCACGTCGCTGGACCCGCGGCAGCGCGGCTATACCGAAGCCATCCGTGGCGCTGGCGAGCACCTGCTGCGCCTGGTCAACGATGCGCTCGACCTGGCGCGCATCGAATCGGGAAAACTCGAGCTCAGCGTGCAGCCGTTCGACCTGCGCAAACTGGTCGCCGAGGTAACCGCGCTGATGGCGCCTTTGGCGCGACAACGTGCGCTGGAGTTCAAGGTGGAACTGGCGGATTCCGCGCCCCGCGGCCTCCTTGGCGACTGCGTGCGGGTGCGGCAGATCCTGCTCAACCTCCTCGGCAATGCGATCAAGTTCACCGAGCACGGGCGGGTGACACTGCGCATCGCCGGGTTGCCGGAGCAGGTGGACCCGGCCTCGGCGCGGCCAGGCGGCGGCGTGCTCATCGAGGTGGCCGACACCGGCCCCGGTCTCAACGAGGAGCAGCGGTCGCGCCTGTTCCGCCGTTTCGAACAGGCCGAAGGCAACCGCACTGCCGAGCGCTATGGCGGAAGCGGCCTGGGGCTTGCGATCTGCCAGGAACTCGCATTGGCAATGGACGGGCGCATCAATGTCGACAGTGCGCCGGGTGCCGGTGCGCGCTTCAGCGTGATGCTGCCGTTGCCGGGCGTACGACTGTCCCCAGCGGCGCCACCGGCGCGCAGCGCGGCCGCAGCGTCGCCGGCGGCACTGGCGCTGCTGCTGGTCGAGGACGACCCGACCGTGGCCGCGGTTGTCGCCGGGTTGCTGCATGCGCAGGGTCATCGGGTGACCCACGCTGCGCACGGTTTGGCGGCGATGGCCGAAGCGGCGACCGCGACGTTCGACGCCGCGTTGCTGGACCTCGACCTGCCGGGCATCGATGGATTCGCCCTGGCCCGGCGGTTGCGCATCCAGGGCTTCGGCCAGCCGCTGATCGCGATCACCGCCCGCGCCGATGCCGATGCCGAACCGGACGCGCTGGCTGCCGGATTCGACGGTTTCGTGCGCAAGCCGGTGACCGGCGCGATGCTGGCGAAACTGCTGGATGATTGCGTCGGGTCGGTGGCGTGAGCGCAGCGACCGCGACTGCAGTTGCTAGATCAGGCCGAGTGCAACAGCGCTCTGGTACAGCATGGACACCGCGACAACCACGATCAGGCTGGCGAACACCACGTTGAGCACACCCTTGCGGGCGGACAGCCGGGTTGCCAGGCGTCCGCCCAACAAGCCGCCAACCACGCCTCCAGCGATGAACACCCCCGCGAGCGTCCAGTCGACCAGGCCCGATCGGGCGTAGTTGACCGCGGTGGCAAGGCCGAAGACGGTGACTGCCAGCAGCGATGAGCCCACCGCATACAGGATCGGCATGCGTGTCGAAGCCATGAGCCCCGGCACGACCAGGAATCCGCCGCCGATCCCGAAGAACCCCGACAACAGGCCGGTGGCGCCGCCCGACGCCAATAGCCGCGGCGCGTTGCCACGGTTGAGGACCACGCCGGCATCGCCGTCCGTCGAGCGGCTGCGCAGCATGAGCCCCGCGACCACGATCATCAGCACCGCGAACAGCGCCAGCAGCTTCTGCCCATCGAAGGATTTGCCCACGTTCGACCCGAACCAGGCGGTAACGACGCCCGCGGTGGCGAACAACGCGGCGCATCGCCATTTCACGTTGCCGCCGCGGGCATGGTTCAGCAGGTTGACGGCGGCATTGGCGGCGACCGCCAGCGCGCTGGTGCCGATCGCAACGTGCGGATTGGTGACCCCGACGACGTAGACCATCAGCGGCACCGCGAGGATCGAGCCTCCACCACCGACCAGGCCCAGCGAGAAGCCGACGAGGCTCCCGGTGCCGGCACCGAACAGGTACTGGAGGGTGGTCAGGGCCATCGGGTCGACGGCGGCCGCGCTTCCACTCAGGCCGCCGGTGTTCCGTCCGGCGTCAGCGGCAGTCCGCGCGAGCCCCAGGCGTTGACGCCACCGGCGAGGTTCTTCGCGCGCTCGCCGAGGGCACCGCGCAGCGACAAGCAGGCGCTGCCGCTGCGCGCGCCGCTGCGGCAGACCAGCAGCAGCACCGGCGCATCGATGTCGACCCCCGCCTTGTGGAGGGCCGCGAGACCCTCGTGCTGGATCCGGCCGAGCGGCACGTTGATGGCCCCGGGGATTGCGCCGTCGGCGAACTCCAGTGGCTCGCGCACATCCACCACCAGGGCGCCGTCGTGGATGGCTTGCATGGCCTCATCCGGCGCGAGGTCGTGGCCGGAGCCGAACAGCAGGGATTTGATGAAATTCATTGCGAACCTCGGGATGGGCCTCAGGCGCAGGCTCTATTGCGCGGTTCGTACATTATATATGTCTAATATGCAAAAAACTGAACGGAACATGCCTTCCTCGCGCTCCTCGATTCCGCGTCAACGAGGCAAGCCGATCCAGCGCGGAACCCGCCCGGCGTGATCGGCATGCGTACGCGTATCCAATGCTCTCGCACCCCAGCAGGCTCGAACACCTGGCGGAACAGCAGGTCGTCTCCGGTGCTGGCTGTTTCGGTTGGTGGGCCGGCTACAGCGCCGAATCGATGATCTTCTCCATCGCCGCCTCCACCTGGCGCGCCGCCGGCTCGATCCTCGGGTCATCGGAGACCAGCTTCAGCACGTCGGTGGGCGGGATCATCCCGACGATGGTCTTGCCGCCGTCCTGATAGATCGAGATCCGGCACGGCAGGGCCATGTTCAGGGCCATGTCGACGCCGAGGACCTCGCTGGCCTGTTCGGGATTGCACACTTCCATGACGCGGCATTCGTTGGCCAGCGGAAAGCCCTTGCTTTCCAGCGTCTGCTTGAAGTCGTAGTGGTGAAGCAGGCCGAAGCCATGTTCCCTGGCCGCCGCTTCGATGTCGGCGAATACCTGGTCTACCGATTTTTGCGTCTGCTTGCGGTACAGCATTGCGGACTCTCCAGTAACGGGGGCGATATTTACCTGCTCGGGTTGCTGCCCAGCACGCGGCGATCGATCTCCAGGCCGTAAAGCGAGTTCGGATCGTCGTGGAACTGCTTGCGCGTCTCGGCCAGATCGCCGGTAAAACGCGGGTCCTGTGGCCGTTCCTGGGCGTTCATGTACATCGACACGTCCCAGGCCTGCTGGTCGCTGAGGCTGCCGCCGCGGCCCAGCGGCATGTTCGCCTTGATGAACCCGGCCGCATTGTCGAGCTGGTGCATGCCTGCACCCCAGTTGTAGGAGTCGCTGCCCCACAACGGCGGAAACACGTAACGCCCCGCCACCTGCTGCCCCTGTCCGGTTTCGCCGTGGCACAGCGCGCAGTTCGCCTGGAACACCGCCTGGCCGCGGGCATAGTCGGGTGGTTGCGGCGGCTTGAAATCCTTCGGATAACCGGCACCGGGTAGCGTGGCGCCGACCGGCGCGCCCTGCGACATCCAGAACGAGTAGGTCTCCAGCGCGAGCATCTCGGGGCTGTCGGCCGGTGGTGCCTTGCCGTTCATGCTGTAGACGAAGCAGCCTTGCAGCCTCTCGGTGAAGTTGTTCACGCTGCCGGTCTTGCGGCGGTACGCGGGATAGCGCACGTAGGCGCCCCACAGTGGCGCCGAATCGGCCAGTCGCCCGCCGTCCAGATGGCAGTTGCCGCAGCTGAGCCCGTTGCCGACATACGCCGCTGCGTGCTCGCCGGTGTTGGTAAAGATGTCGCGTCCGCGGCGCACCAGGTCGCCGAACGGGCCTTCCGGGATATCGGTGTGGTCGGGCGGGGTGAAGCTGCCCGCGACCGCGCTCGATGCCGTCGCCGCAGCAGGCGGCGGCGTGGCATCGGCGGCGCCCTCGGGGAGGTCGCGGTACGCGGTCCGCGGTGGCCGGATGTCGCCACAGGCGGCCAACCCCATCGCCGCGATCACGATCATGGTCGCCGCCTTGCTGCGGGGATTCATGCACCACCCTCCGGTGCCACGGCCGGCTGCCGCGCGAACCAGGCCGTTACGGCCTTGATCTCGGCCTCGGTAAGGCTGCGCGACAGGTGTCGCATCAGTTCCAGCGGATCGTTCTTACGTGTGCCTTTCTTCCAGGCCTGCAGCTGCGCCGCAAGGTATGCCGCCGGCTGGGCGGCAATGGCGGGGAAGACACCGCCTACGCCGCGGCCGCCCGGACCGTGGCATTGCACGCAGGCGGGAACGCCTTTTTCCCACGCACCGCGCAGGGCCAGTCGCGCACCCGGGTCGGTGTCGGGCGATGGCGCTTCGGCGGGGCGGATCCATGGTGCGGGGATCGACAGCTCGGCGTAGTAGCCGGCCATCGCGCTGCGCTCGTCAGGCGACAGCGCATCGGCAATCGGCTTCATCACCGCGCTGTCGCGGCTGCCGCTGGCGAAGTCCTGCATCTGCTTGAGCAGATAGGCAGCATTGATCCCGGCCAGGCGCGGGAAAGAGGCTTGGCCCCCACCGTCCTTGCCGTGACAGCTTGCACATGCGACGACGCCTCCGGCGCCCTGGTTGGCGATGGTTGCAGGATCAGTCGCAGGCGACGGTGCCGACAGGGCCAGCAGGAACACCAGGGCGATCAGTTGAGACGAGGTGTTGCCGCGCATTGCGGGCTCCGGTGTTTGCGTGCGGCAAGGGTAAGTTCGCAGCGCGCGGGTGACGGGATCGTCTAGATCGACCGCAGCGCCTCCCATCGATGGACTGAAGGGCCGCAACCTTCCTGACGCTCCAGGATGGATGTTCCGGCCGAAGCAGCCCGGGGCCGGACCAGCCGCCGGTGACGCCACCCGGCGCCATTGCTCGGCTGCATTGAGCTCTGCGCGATACTGCCGGCCTTGAATCCGTCCGGGAGTGGATCGAAGTTGAATGGGCAAGTCCCCCAGGCACCCACGGCGGCATCGCGCATCCGCAAAGGCGGCAAAGCGGTTGGCCAGCACGTGCAGCCGAAGCTTGCCATCGTGATTCCCGCAGGCCCGGGCGACTTCGCCTGGCAGGGGTTGTTGCCGCAACTGGTCGATGCGCGCGCCGACGAGATCGTACTGGTGGTGCCAGCGGATGCGCTGCCGCTGCGGGCGGCGCTGCCACGCGGGATGGCCGTGTGCGCCGCGCCCACGGGACGCGCGCAGCAGCTCAATGCCGGGGCGGCGGCGACGCGTGCCGAGTGGCTGTGGTTCCTCCACGCCGACTCGCAAGTGACATCGGCGACGATCGAGGCGATGCACCGGTTCGTGGCGGCCAACCGCGACGCTATCGGGTATTTCGACCTGCGCTTCCTCGACGACGGACCACGGCTGATCGTGCTCAACACGATCGGCGCGGCCGTTCGCAGCCGCTGGCTCGGATTGCCATTCGGCGACCAGGGGTTGCTGATGCCGCGGCGCGTGTTCGAGGCGCTCGGGGGGTTCGACGAAGCGCAGTCCGGTGGCGAGGACCACGCGCTGGTGTGGACCGCGCGTCGCCATGGGGTGCCGCTGGTGGCGCTGCGCGCACCGGTCTTCACCAGCGCGCGCAAGTACACCCGCGGCGGGTGGTGGGCGACCACGCGCCTGCACCTGCGCCTGACCTTCACCCAGGCATGGCGATTCGCGCGCCTGCGACGGTCGCCATGAGTTGCGGCGTCGCGATCTTCGTCAAGACCCCATCGCTGTCGCCGGTGAAGACGCGGCTGTGGCCGGGGCTGGGCCGGCCGCGTGCGCAGGCGCTGTACCTCGCAGCCGCCGGCGCAGTGGCTTCGGTCGCCGAAGCGGCGCAGCGGGACGGCTGCGTGCAGGCGTACTGGGCGGTGGCAGAGGACGTGCGGCTTACCGCCGACGCGTGGCGCGGCTTGCCGCAGTTGCCGCAGGGCCACGGTTCACTCGGCGAACGCATGGCGCAGGTCTACCGGCTGCTGCGGCGACAGCATCGCGGCGCGGTGCTGATCGGCGCCGATACGCCGCAGCTGGTCGCCGCTGCGCTGGAGCGTGCGGGGCACTGGCTGCAGTCGGACGAGCCGCGGCTGGTGATCGGACGCGCCACGGACGGGGGATTCTGGCTGTTCGGCGGCAACGCCGAGCTGCCCGAAAGCGCCTGGCTCGAGCCCCGCTACAGCACGGCGGCGACCGCCGACGAGTTTGTTGCCGCGATGCAGGGCCATGGTCGCTGGCTGCAACTGGAAACGCTGCGCGACATCGACACCGTGGACGACCTGCCGCACGTGCGAACGCACCTGGCGGCGCTTGCTGCGCCGACCCAGGCGCAACGGCAGTTGCTGGCATGGATGGAGACGGTGAACGACCGGCCGCCTCCCTGAGCTGGTTGCAGTGTCCGCCTCCGCTCCGGCGCAGGAACGGCCGGAAGAGGGCGCTTTCAACCATAATCACCGCCATGCACGACACCTGGCCCCTGCTGCAGCACAGCGACTTCCCCGCGATCGAGCGCGGCCGGGTGAGCACCCTGCAGCTCAACCTGGGCTATCTGTGCAACCTCAGTTGCATCCACTGCCACGTCAACGCCGGCCCGCGCCGCACCGAGCAGATGGACCAGGACACGATGCGGCTGGCGCTGCGCGTTGCCGAGCGGCTGCAGGTCGAGACGCTCGACCTGACCGGCGGCTCGCCGGAAATGAATCCGCATTTCCGCTGGCTGGTGCAGCAGGCACGCGCGCAGGGCCTGCACGTGATGGACCGGCTCAATCCCACGATCATGGAAGAACCGGGGTATGAATGGGTCGGTCGGTTCCTGGCCGATCATGCGGTCGAGGTGGTCGCGTCACTGCCTTGCTACAGCCAGGCAAACGTCGACGAGCAGCGCGGCGGCGGCGTGTTCGAAAGCTCGATCCGCGCGCTGCAGTCACTCAACGCACTCGGCTACGGCCAGCCCGGTAATGCGCTGACGCTGAACCTGGTCTACAACCCCAACGGCGCGTTCCTGCCGCCGGAACAGGACGCGCTGGAAACGCAATACCACCGGCTGCTGGGCGACAACTTCGGGATCGTGTTCAACCACCTGTTCGCGCTGGCCAACATGCCGATCCAGCGCTACGGCTCGTGGCTGCTGTCCAAGGGCCACTTCGCCACCTACATGGCGACGTTGCGCGACGCGCACCGTGATGAAAATCTCGCCGCGGTGATGTGCCGCTCGTCGCTGAGCGTCGACTACAACGGCGAGCTGTACGACTGCGATTTCAACCAGATGCTCAAGTTGCCGCTGGCCGGGCGCGCGCGATCGACCCACCTGCAAGACCTGCTGGAGCAATCGGTACCCCGGCGGATCGGCGTGGCCGGGCACTGTTACGGCTGCACCGCAGGCCAGGGTTCCAGTTGCGGCGGCGCGCTGACCTAGCCCCGCGTGCCGGCGCGACCCTCAGCGCGCGCTGAGTTCGTGCACCGCATCGACCAGCGCACCGACGTGCTCGGGCTGCATGTCCGGCGACAGGCCGTGGCCGAGGTTGAACACGTGGCCCTCGCGCGAGCCACCGTTGCCATCGCGGTAATCGTCCAGCGCGCGGCCAACCTCGCGGCGGATCGTTTCGGGTCTCGCATACAGCGTGACCGGATCCAGGTTGCCCTGGATCGCGACCTTGCCGTCGATCCGGCGCGCGACCTCGCCCAGGCCCACGGTCCAGTCGACGCCGACGCCCTCGGCGCCGCTGGCGGCGAGTTCCTCGATGTACGGGTCGTTGCCCTTGCCGAACAGGATCAGCGGCGCGCGCGCATCGCCATCGCCGCGCGGCAGTTCGGCGGCGATGCGTTGCAGGTAGCGCAGCGAGAACTCGCGGTACATCGCCGGCGAGAGCACGCCGCCCCAGGTGTCGAACACCTGCAGTGCCTGTGCACCCGAGACGTGCTGCGCGGACAGGTAGGCGATCACCGCATCGGTGACGATGCCCAGCAGCCGGTGCATCGCCGCCGGCTCGTTCAGCGCGAACGCCTTGACCTTGGCATGGTTGGCGCTGCCGCCGCCCTCGATCATGTAGCAGGCCAGCGTCCACGGGCTGCCGGAAAATCCGATCAGCGGCACGCTCCCGGCCAGCTCACGCCGGATCAGGCGTACCGCGTCCATGACGTAGCGCAGCTCCTTGTCCATGTCCGGCACCGCGAGCCGCTCGATGTCCTCGACACTGCGGATCGGGCGCTCGAACTTCGGGCCCTCGCCTTCGACGAAGTACAGGCCCAGCCCCATCGCGTCGGGCACGGTGAGGATGTCGGAAAACAGGATCGCCGCATCCAGCGGGAAGCGCCGCAGCGGCTGCAGGGTGACTTCGCAGGCGAGCTCGGGGTTCATCGCCAACTGCAGGAAGCTGCCGGCCTGGGCGCGGGTGGCGCGGTATTCGGGCAGGTAGCGGCCGGCCTGGCGCATCAGCCATACCGGGGTGCGGTCGACCGGCTCACGCCGCAGCGCGCGCAGGAAACGGTCGTTGCCGGTGGTGGCGGGGCGGTCGGCGGGGCTCTGGCTGGTCATGCGGGATCGGTTCCGGGCGGCGTGCGCGCGTGGCGCAGGTGGGCGGCGCGGTGCCGCGCCAGGGTTGCGTCGAAGGAGTCTGGGATTTGGGCCGTCATCGCGGGGCGTCGGCGCCCTGCACGAACATCAGCTGGAAACCGCGTTTGAGTTGCTGGTCGCGCGCCTGCTCCAGCGCGGCGAACGCGCTGACCTGGTCGAGGAACTGCTCGCGGCGCACCTGGCTGCGGCCGCCGACCAGGCCCGATTCGCGCACGAGCATCCACCCGCCCAGCAGGTCGGGCTGCAGCATCAGTTGCACGAAGCGCGGGGCCTCGGGGCCTTCGGGCCGTTGTTGCAGGAACATGCGCATAAGCCGCGAATTGTAAGGCGCGACGGCCCGGGGCGGGTCAGTTGCCGGAATTGGTACGCCTCGACCGGTCCGGAGGAACGCCGACCTGGCGCAGCCCGGGACCGCAGTCCCTGCGCAACGCCCGGCGAGATCGCGTCACGCCGACCCCATCACCGCCAGCACATCGGCTTCGGCGATCCCGGACACGAGCCGCGCAGCACCGACGCCCTCCCAGAGTACGAAGCGCAGGCCCTGGGCATCGGCCTTCTTGTCCAGGCGCATGCGCGCCAGCAGCGCCGTCGGCGCCAGCCCGGGAGGGATATCGGTCGGAAGCCCGAAGCGTTGCAGCACCATGCGCAGCCGCTCGGCATCCGCCATCGGCGCCAGCCCCAGCGCCGCCGCCAGCCGCGCCGCCAGCACCATGCCGACCGCGACCGCTTCGCCGTGATTGAGACTGTCGCGGCCGCTGCCGGCGTAGCCCTGTTCGGCCTCGATCGCGTGGCCAAAGGTGTGGCCGAAATTGAGCAGCGCGCGTTCGCCGTGTTCGAACGGATCGCGGGCGACCACCGCGGCCTTGTATGCGCAGCTGCTCGCGATCGCCTCGGTCAACGCAGCATCGTCGCGTGCCAGCAACGCGTCCGCGTTGTTCTCGAGCCTGTCGAGGAAGCCGGCATCGAACACCGCGCCGTACTTGACCACTTCCGCCATTCCCGCACGGAGTTCGCGCTCGGGCAGGGTGCGCAGCACGCGGGTGTCGGCGATTACCGCGCGCGGCGGATGGAACGCGCCGACCAGGTTCTTGCCCGCGGGCAGGTCGACCGCGGTCTTGCCGCCGACCGAGGAGTCCACCATCGCCAGCAGCGTGGTCGGCAGTTGCAGCACGTCGATGCCGCGCATCCAGCAGGCCGCGGCGAAGCCGGCCAGGTCGCCGACCACGCCGCCGCCCAGTGCGATCACGCTGGCATCGCGGGTCGCGCCCAGCGCCGCCAGCGCGTCGAGCGCGTGGCTGAAGCTGGCGAGGGTCTTGTGGTCTTCCCCAGCCGGCATGACATAGCGCGCCAGCCGCAGGTCGGGACGGGCCGCCTGCAGCGCCGCTTCGACATCGGGCGCATACAGCGGTGCGACATTGGCGTCGCTGACGATCAGCGCATGGCGCCCGCGCAGCGATCCGGCCAGCAGTGCGCCATCGCGCAGCAGGTCCGCGCCGATGTGGATCGGGTAGGGCCGGTTGCCGTCGACCATCAGCATGCTTGCGGCGCTCACGCCGCAGCCCCGCGCTGCCAGCGGTTTTCCAGTAGCCGTGCCAGTTGCGCGGCGGCATCGGCCGCGCACAGCTTCGCGGTGTCGAAACGCAGGTCGGCGATCTCCGCGTACAGCGGCTCGCGGACCAGCGCGAGTTCGCGCAGCACCGCATCGCGGTCCTCGCGCGCCAGAAGCGGACGGGTCCGGTCGCGCGCCAGCCGCTCCAGCTGCTGTTCGGGCGCGACATGCAGGTGCACCACGAACCCGCGCTCGCGCAGCAACTGCCGGTTGCCGGGGTCAAGCACCGCGCCGCCTCCGGTCGCCAGCAGCACCCCGTCGCCGGCCAGCAGTTCGGCCAGTGTCGCGCGTTCGCGCGCGCGGAACCCGGCTTCGCCCTCGCATTCGAAGATCGTGGTGACGCTGGCGCCGGTGCGCTGCTCGATCTCGCGGTCGGCGTCGGCCAGTCGCAGCCCGTAGCGTTCGGCCAGGCGCCGGCCGATGCAGGATTTTCCGGCGCCCATCGGGCCGATCAGGATCAGGTTCGGTGCGGGATTCATGGCCCGATTGTAATCACGCCGGTCGCGGCGGGCCGATCGCAGCGGCTCCGCTCGCCGTGCCTGCACGATGCAGTGCCTTCACGAGCGTCGCCCTACTGTGCTTCGGACCTGCGGCGCATCCGCGCTGTGGCCCCATAGGAGAATTGCATGTCGATAGCGAAGATCATCGAGATCAAGGCCTCGTCCGGCAAGAGCATGGAAGACGCGGTCAAGAATGGCCTGAAGAAGGTTGCCGAGACGGTCAAGAACGTCAAGGGTGCTTACATCCAGGAAACCACCGTGACCACCGATGCCCAGGGCAACGTCGTCGAATGGCGCGTCGACCTCAAGGTGACATTCCTGGTCGAGTGATGCATCGGCTCGATTGACGCATCGAGCCGATGCACCGGCTGCGCGGCCGGACTGGCCGTGCAGCGGCGGGATTCACATCGGGCGGCGCTGCGCATCGACCCGGCGGGTGACGTCGGCGATCGATGGCAGGTGTCGCCAGGCTTGGCGGCTGACCCGCTCGAAGTACTGCACGAAGCGCTCCACCTGCGCACGGCTCATGGTCTGGCGCGTCGGATGCAGGGCCTGCAGGGATTCTTCCTGCTGCCAGCGCCAGCCCGGCACGACCTCGAAGCCCGGGCCGTGCAGCCACAGCAGCCGGTCGAGTCGCGACCACAGCCGCGGGTAGTCGCGAGCCAGCGACGCATTGCAGTACGTACGCCAGATGCCTTCGGCGTCCTCTTCGCGCTCCAAAGCATTGACCGGCTCGCGCAGGGCTTCGGGGGCTTGGGGGGGCGTCTTCAGGAACCAGCCTTCGAACACCACCAGGTCGACCTCGCCGATCATCGGCCAGCGCGATTGCGGCAGGCGACGGTCGGCGAT
>DATHRJ010000194.1:0-6617 GCA_035465455.1 Lysobacter sp. | reverse complement strand
CCACCGGTAGCCATTCCGGATTCATAACCGGTTCACACCGGGTGCACGGCGCCGACGCATTGTGCCTATTGTGCTCGGGTTGGCCGCCGGCCCTTGTCCGACCCATGAACCAGGTTCCACGAGGAAACCTCCCTTGCGCCGCATCGCCCTGCTCACCGCCGCCCTCTCCATGGCCCTGGCCAGCGTCTGCGCGCCCGCGCAGGACAGTTCGCTCCCGGACATCGGCTCCTCCGCCGGCGAACTGCTGAACCCGATCCAGCAGGAACAGTACGGGGCGATGATGCTGGCGCAGCTGCGCCACTACGACTACCTGCTGGAAGACCCGCTGGTCGACGGTTGGCTGGACACGCTGGGCACGCGCCTGGCTGCCAACAGCGATCGGTCGCGGCAGCCGTTCACGTTCTTCATGATGCGGCAGCGCCAGATCAACGCATTCGCGACGCTCGGCGGCTACATCGGCGTCAATGCCGGCCTGGTGCTGGCGGCCCAAAGCGAGGACGAGGTCGCCGCGGTGATGTCGCACGAGATCGCCCACGTCACCCAGGAGCACGTGCTGCGCGGGGTCGAGCGCGCCCAGCGCGACCAGCTGCCGATCCTGCTGGCGATGCTCGGCGCGGTGGTCGCGGCACAGGCCGCCGGCGGCAACTCCAGCGACGACGCCGCGCAGGCCGCGATCGTCTCGGCGATGGGGCTGATCCAGCAACGCCAGATCAACTACACCCGCGCCAACGAGCACGAGGCGGACCGGCTGGGGATCCAGACGCTCGCGCGCAGCCATTACGACCCCGAGGCGATGGCCGGGTTCTTCCAGACGATGCTGACGCGTTCGCGCAGCAACGCGGCCAGTTTCTATGACGACCGGCCGGACTACCTGATGACCCACCCGGTCACCACCACGCGCATCAGCGAGGCGAAGGCGCGGGCCAAGCAGATCGCGGGCGCACCGACCGGGTACGCCGCCGAGACCGTCGCCAGCGACAATCCGCTGCTGCCGAGCGGTTTGAAAATCCCCGGTTCGGTCGAGCGCGGCGGCACGGGTCAATTCGAGTTGGCGCGCGAGCGCCTGCGCGTGCTCAGCGCCGACACCCCGCGCGCGGCGGTCCGCGAGTACGAGCAGATCGCCAGCGCTGGCAAGCTGACCCAGGCACAGCAGTACGGGCAGGCGATCGCGTGGCTGCGCGCCAACGAAGCCGCCCGCGCAGTCAGCGCATTGACCGCGCTGGTGCAGGCGCAGCCCGGCCATGCCTGGCTGACGCTGGGGCTGGCGGAGGCGGAATCGCGCAGTGGCCGCCGGTCGGCCGCCGATGCCCGCTTCGAGGCGATGCTGCGCGCGGCGCCGAACAACCGCGCCGTCGCGCTCACCTACGCCGGATTGCTGTCGGAGCGGAACGACACCGCCGCCGGCAAGCGCGCCCAGGACGTGCTGCGGCCGCTGCTGGGGAGGTCGGCGAGCGACGCGCCGTTCCAGCGCGTCTTCGCCCGTGCCAGCGAGGTCGCCGGCGATCCGGTCCGTGCCGGCGAGGCCTACGCGGAAGCCGCTTTCCTCAGCGGCCGCCCCGAGCAGGCGCTGGTGCAGCTCAACACGCTCAGGCGGCGCCCGGAGCTGGACTACTACGCCCGTGCACGGATCGAGGCGCGCATCGCGCAGATCACTCCGACCGTGCTCGAACTGCGCCGCCAGGGCATCCGCGACGAGGACCTGCGCCGCCAGTAGCGCCATTGCGGCCGTGGCCTGCGCCTGCCGGGCGTGTCACTGCCGTGTCACAAAACGGTAGTGTACTGGCGGTGCTTGAGGTATCCGCCGCGCCGGCACCGTTGCTGCCGGTGATTCGGTCTTCCGCCCAACAGCCGGTGAACCGTGCAGAAGCGCATCCTGATTGTCGATGACGAACCCGCGATCCGCGACATGGTCGCGTTCGCGTTGCGCAAGGCCGAATACGAGCCGGTCCATGCCGGCGACGCCCGCGAGGCGCAGAGCGCGATCGCCGACCAGGTCCCCGACCTGATCCTGCTGGACTGGATGCTGCCCGGCACCAGTGGCCTGGAACTCGCGCGGCGCTGGCGCAAGGACGAGCTGACGCGCGAAGTGCCGATCATCATGCTCACCGCGCGCGGCGAGGAGAACGACCGCGTCGGCGGCCTGGAGGCGGGGGTCGACGACTACGTGGTCAAGCCGTTCTCGGCGCGCGAACTGCTCGCGCGCATCCGCGCGGTGCTGCGGCGCTCGCGCGACGACGACGAGCATGGCAGCGTCCACGTGGGCGCGTTGCGCATCGACGGCGCCGCGCACCGCGTGTTCGCCCAGGCCGGCGCCGAGCCGCAACCGGTGCAGATCGGTCCGACCGAATACCGCCTGCTGCATTTCTTCATGACCCATCCCGAGCGCGTGTACTCGCGCGGCCAGTTGCTCGACCACGTCTGGGGCGGCAGCGTGTACGTCGAGGAACGCACGATCGACGTGCACATCCGCCGGCTGCGCAAGACCCTGGAGCCGCACGCGCTCGATGGAATGATCCAGACCGTGCGCGGTGCTGGTTACCGGCTCTCAGCGAGCTGAGCCATCGCGCCATGCACGCCGTGGCCCCCCGCCGCGGATGCTGGACGCCGCCGGGTCGGCCTGGGGCGAGGACGCAAAGCGCAAAAGCTGGATACTGCCCGCATGTCCCACCCCAACCACTCCGCCTGGCTCCGCACGCTCGCGCACCTGGGCCTCGTACTTTTCGCCGCTGCCTTCCTGGGCTGGCTCGCGGGTCGACCGTGGGCGGCGATCACCGCCGCCGCGCTGGCCGTGGTCGCGTGGCATTACTGGCGCCTGTGGGGATTGCTTCAGCGGCTCGGCGCGCGCCAGCGGCTGGAACCTCCCAGCGACGCCACCGGCTCAGGGGTCTGGAACGAGATCGACCGCCTGCTCTACCGCGGCCAGGTCGAAATGCGCGGGCGCAAGCGCAGGCTGATCGAGATGCTGCGCGCCTATCGCGCGGTCGCCGCGGCGCTGCCCGATGCGATCATCGTGGTCGAGCGCAACAGCCAGCGCGTGCAGTGGTTCAACGAGGCCGCCAAGCCGCTTCTGGGGCTGCACTACCCGCGCGACATCGGCGCCTCGCTGGTGGAGCGCCTGCAGCCGCTGCCGATGGCGCACTGGCTGTCTGCAGGGCGCCATGCCGAGCCGCTGGAAGTGGCTTCGCCACTGGACCCGACGGTCACCCTGAGCCTGCGGCTGATCCCGTATTCGCAGGACCTGTGGCTGCTGATCGCGCGCGACGTCAGTCGCCTGCTGCAGCTGGAGCAGATGCGCCGCGACTTCGTGGCCAACGTGTCGCACGAACTGCGCACGCCATTGACCGTGATCCACGGCTACCTCGACCTGCTCGATCCAGCCGAACATCCCGACTGGGCGCCCATGCTGGCCGAGATGCAGCGCCAGTCGCAGCGCATGACCCAGCTGGTGGAGGACCTGCTGACCTTGTCGCGGCTGGAGTCGCAGGGCACCCTGCAGGTCGAGGAAACCGTGGCGATGGACGAGATGCTCACTTCACTGCGGCGCGAAGCGCTGGCGCTGAGCCAGAACCGGCATCCGGTGCACGTCGAGGACAGCGCCGGCGTCGACCTGTACGGCTCGCCCACCGAGTTGCACAGCGCCTTTTCCAACCTGGTCAGCAACGCGGTGCGCTACACCGGCGCTGGCGGCACGATCGACATCCGCTTGCGTCGCGACGCCGCGCCGGGCAATCGCGGCGGGCTCGTGCTGGAGGTCAGCGACAGCGGTTACGGCATTCCGGCAGCGCACCTGCCGCGCATCACCGAACGCTTCTACCGCGTGTCCACCAGCCGCTCGCGCGAGAGCGGCGGTACCGGCCTGGGCCTGGCGATCGTCAAGCACGTGCTCAACCTGCACCAGGCGCGGCTGGAGGTCGGCAGCGAGGTGGGCCGCGGCAGCACGTTCTCCTGCCATTTCCCGCGCGAGCGTGTGCGTCCGCGCGAACCCGACACCGACACCCGACAAACCAGGGCCATGACATGAACCGCGCCACCGATGCCGGCGTATCCCCGGCCGGGGAAGCCACCGATGCGTTGACCGATCCCTCGTTGTATTTCAACCGCGAACTGTCGCAGCTGGACTTCAATTTCCGCGTGCTCGCCCAGGCGCAGGATCCGCAGATGCCGCTGCTGGAGCGGCTGCGCTACCTGTGCATTTCCTGCACCAACCTGGATGAGTTCTTCGAGATCCGCGCCGGCACCCTGCGCCATGCGCACGAACTGGGGCTGGTGCCCGGCGCCGACGGGCTGGCGCCGACCACAGTGCTGGCGCGCATCCACGACCGTGCCGCCGAACTGGTGGAGGGCCAGTACGAATGCTGGAACACGCTGCTGCGACCGGCACTCGACCAGGCCGGAGTGCGCGTGCTGGGTCGCGACTCGTGGACGACCCGACAGACGCGCTGGCTGCGCGCCTACTTCCGCGACGAGATCATGCCGGTGCTGTCGCCGCTGGGCCTGGACCCGGCGCATCCGTTCCCGAAGATCCTCAACAAGTCACTCAACATCGTGGTGGTGCTGGAAGGCCGCGATGCGTTCGGCCGCGCCGGCAACCTGGCGATCGTGCGCGCTCCGCGCTCGCTGTCGCGGATCATCCAGATCCCGGAAAAGGTCAGCGGCGGACCCAACGACTTCGTGTTCCTGTCGGCGGTGCTGTCGACGTTCGTCGACGAACTGTTCCCGGGCATGGAGGTCAAGGGCGCTTACCAGTTCCGCGTTACCCGCAATTCCGAGCTGCTGGTCGACGAGGAGGAAGTGGTCAACATCGCGCTGGCGCTGCGCGACGAACTGGTCGGCCGCGGCTACCTGCGCGCGGTGCGGCTGGAGATCGCCGAGCAATGCCCGAAGCCGATCGTGCGCACGCTGCTGGAGAATTTCGACCTGACCGAGAACGCGGTGTACCGCATCAATGGCCCGGTCAACCTCAACCGGGTCAGCCAGGTGTACGACATGGTCGCGCGCCCCGACCTCAAGTTCCCGCCGTTCAGTCCTCGCGCGCTGGCCGGCAGCGACGCGATGTTCGACACCATCGGCAAGGGCGATGTGCTGCTGCACCATCCGTTCGACGCGTTCACCCCGGTGCTGGAGCTGCTGCGCCAGGCGGCGGAGGACCCGAACGTGCTGGCGATCAAACAGACGCTGTACCGCTCCGGCAAGGGTTCGCCGATCGTGGAGGCGCTGGTGCAGGCCGCGCGCAATGGCAAGGACGTCACGGTGGTGGTCGAACTGCGCGCGCGTTTCGACGAAGAAGCCAACCTGGGGTTCGCCGACCGCCTGCAGGAAGCCGGGGTGCAGGTGGTGTACGGCGTGGTCGGCTACAAGACCCACGCCAAGATGCTGCTGATCGTGCGCCGGGAGGGCCGCAAGCTGCGCCGCTACGTGCACATGGGCAGCGGCAACTATCACTCCGGCACCACGCGCGCCTATACCGATTTCGCCCTGCTTACCGCCGATCCCGACATCGGCAGCGACGTGCACCAGATCTTCCAGCAACTGTCCGGGCTGGCGCCGTCGCTTGCGCTCAAGCGCCTGCTGCAGTCGCCGTTCACCCTGCACGCCGGGGTGCTGATGCGCATCGAGCGCGAGACCAGCCACGCCCGCGCCGGCAAGCCGGGAAGGATCATCGCCAAGATGAACGCACTCAACGAGCCGCAGGTGATCCGTGCGCTGTACCGCGCGTCGCAGGCAGGGGTCCGGATCGACCTGATCGTGCGCAGCGCCTGCACGTTGAAGCCGGGCGTGCCCGGGGTCTCGGACAACATCCGCGTGCGCTCGATCGTCGGTCGTTTTCTCGAGCACAGCCGCCTGTACTGGTTCGGCAACGCCGGCGCGCCGGAATTGTTCGCCGCCAGTGCGGACTGGCTCGAGCGCAACCTGCTGCGCCGGGTGGAGGCCTGCTTCCCGATCCTTGATGCGCAGCTGGCCGCGCGCGTGCTCGATGAGGGCCTGGAGAACTACCTGCAGGACAACGTCAACGCCTGGGAACTGCAGCTCGATGGCGACTACCGCCGCGTGGCACCGCCAGAGGGCACGCCACCGCATTCGGCCCAGGCGCACCTGCTGGCGAAGATCTGCGCATGAACGTGTCCTCGCGCATGAACGATCTCGGACCGCATGGCCTGTCTCCGACGCCCGCCGTCGAGTTGCGCGACGGCGACCTGCTGGCGGCAGTCGACCTGGGCTCCAACAGCTTCCACATGGTGGTGGCGCGCTACCTGCTCGGGCAGCTGCGCGTGATCGACCGCCTGCGCGAGACCGTGCGCCTGGCAGAGGGACTGGACGCGAAGGGCGGCCTCGCGCCCGACGTGCGCCAGCGTGCGCTGGAATGCCTTTCGCGGTTCGGCCAGCGCATCCGCGACATTCCCCCGCAGCACGTCCGCGCCATCGCCACCCACACCGTGCGTCGCCTCGCCGCGCCGCAGGCATTCCTGATGCCGGCCGAAAGCGCGCTGGGTCATGCGATCGAAATCGTTTCCGGTCGCGAAGAGGCACGCCTGGTCTATCTCGGCGTGGCCCATGCGCAGCCGTCCAACGGCGATGCGCTGCGCCTGGTGATCGACATCGGCGGCGGCTCCACCGAG
>DATHRJ010000193.1:0-5728 GCA_035465455.1 Lysobacter sp. | reverse complement strand
CACCCGCGCGCCCTCGGCTTCCAGCGTTTCGGCCGTCCAGGTTTCGACATCGGCGTAGCGCGATTGCAGGTCGCCGGCGAAATCGGCGCGGCGGAAGTCATTCGGGAATGCGATGCCGTTCGCCCGCAGCGTCGCAAGCTTGGAGCGTCGCTCGGCGATGAGACGGTTCTCGTCCTGGTGGCCGTCATCGGCGTGCGCGGTGGTGGAGGGCTGGTCGGTCATGGGCTGTTCGCCGTTGAAAGTGGTGGGCTTGCCCGGCGCGTCGTCCCCGCGGAGTCGGGAACACGTGGGCGGCATTGTCCTGGTGCTGGAAACCGGGGTTGGTGCACGTGAAACCCGGCTTCAGATCGCGTCGCTGCGTTTTGCCCCGGACTGCAGGCCCGACTTGAGACTGGCCTCGACGAATTCATCCAGGTCGCCATCGAGCACCTTCTGGGTATCGCTGCGTTCGATCCCGGTCCGCAGGTCCTTGATGCGCGACTGGTCGAGCACGTAGTTGCGGATCTGGCTGCCCCAGCCGATGTCGGACTTGGTCGCCTCCAGCGCATCGCGCTCGACGTTGCGCAACTGCACCTCGCGCTCGTACAGCTTCGCCGCCAGCATCTTCATCGCGGTGTCGCGGTTGGCGTGCTGGCTGCGCCCGGTCTGGCAGGCGACCACGGTATTGGTCGGCACGTGGGTGATGCGCACCGCCGACTCGGTCTTGTTGACGTGCTGGCCGCCAGCGCCGGACGCGCGGTAGACGTCGGTGCGCAGGTCGGCGGGGTTGATCACGATGTCGATGTCGTTGTCGACTTCCGGCGACACGAACACCGAGGTGAAACTGGTGTGGCGGCGGTTGTCGGAATCGAACGGCGACTTGCGCACCAGCCGGTGCACCCCGGTCTCGGTCTTGAGCCAGCCATAGGCGAAGTCGCCCTCGACCCGGAAGGTCGCCGACTTGATCCCGGCGACGTCGCCGCCGCTGACTTCCATCAGTTCGGTCTTCCAGCCGCGCGACTCCGCCCAGCGCAGGTACATGCGCAGCAGGATCTCGGCCCAGTCCTGCGCCTCGGTCCCGCCGGCGCCTGCCTGGATGTCCACGAACGCCGCGGCGCTGTCGAGCTCCCCGGAGAACATCCGCTGGAACTCGAGCTTGTCGACGTCCTTGGCGTAGCGCTCGACATCCTCGGCCACCGCCTGCGCGGTGGATTCGTCATCCTCCATCTCCGCGAGCTCAAGCAGTTCCCCGGCGCCGACCAGGCCCTCGGTCAGGCTGCGCGTGCCGATGACGACCTTCTCGAGCGCGGAGCGCTCGCGGCCCAGGGCCTGGGCGCGCTCGGCATCGTTCCAGATGGTGGGGCTCTCGAGCTCCCGGTTTACTTCCTCGAGCCGCTCGACTTTGCCATCGTAGTCAAAGATACCCCCTGAGCGAATCCAGCCGGCCCTTGAGGTCGGCGATGCGCTGGCGGATTGGATTGAGTTCGATCATCGGTGCGGTTTCGCGGCGGTGGACCGCGGATTCTAGCAAAAGAGCGGTGTGAACCCGCGTGGTTCGGCAGCGGCAACCGGTCGCTGCGCGAGGAAGCAGGCGTTCACCGTGCCGCCCTGCCCCAGGTCGAACTCCGCCGTCCGGCTCCCGACCTTGAGACGCGGGTCCAAATGTCGACTCCGGTGCCACGACAAGGCCGTTGCCGCACTAGCTCCCGGGCATCGCCTCGCAGGCGTCGCGATGCACGATCACCAGCTGCACCGCCTGCCCACCGCGGTAGTCGTCCGGCTCCAGACGGTAGGCGATGCGAACCTGCTCCGGCGGCGGCGTGCCACTCCAGCCGCCAAAGTGGATGGCATTCAGGCGCAGGCCCGCGTGGCCGAGCTCGAGCTTGAGGTGGCGCTCCCCGACCACCCGCCAGCCCAGGACCGCGAACTCGCCGTCGAACTGCGGCTCCGGGAAGCCCTGCCCCCACGGCCCGCCATCACGCAGCGATTCGGCGCTGGCGCGGCTGAACTCGCTGCGCTGCAGCTCGCCGTCGCTCAGTACTTCGGCCTGCAGCATCTCGGGCGTGAGCATGGCGGCGGCGACCTCGTTGAACACCTGCTCGAATGCCGGAAGCGACTCGGCCTGCAGCGACATCCCGGCCGCCATCGCATGGCCGCCGAAGCGTTCGATCAGCCCGGGCGCACGCGCTGCCACCGCTGCAAGCGCGTCGCGGATATGGAACCCGGGGATCGAGCGCGCCGAACCCCGCAGCGTCTGGCTGCCAGGTTCGGACGGCGCGAACGCGATCACCGGACGGTGCAGCCGCTCCTTGACCTTGGAGGCGACCAGCCCGATCACTCCGGGATGCCAGTGCGCGTCGTACAGGCAGATGGACATGGGGACGGCAGCTTCGGCGAGGGCCACGCGCGCCAGCGCCGCGTCCGCTTCCTCGGTCATCTGCTGCTGCACCGCGCGCCGCTCGCCGTTGATCTCGTTGAGCGTGGCGGCGATCTCGCGCGCCTGGCCCAGGTCATCGGTCAACAGGCACTCGATGCCGAGCGTCATGTCCTCCAGCCGGCCGGCCGCGTTGAGCCGCGGCGCGATCGCAAAGCCGATGTCGGATGCGCTGAGGCAGCGCGGATCGCGCTGGGCCACATCGATCAGCGCGCGCAACCCGGCGCAACCCTGCCCGGCGCGCAGTCGGCGCAGTCCGGCCGATACCAGCGCGCGGTTGTTGGCATCCAGCGGCACGAGGTCGGCTACCGTGCCGACCGCGACCAGGTCCAGCAACACCGTCAGGTCCGGCTCGCCCGCGGCGAAGGCGCCCTGCCCGCGCAGGCGGCGGCGCAGTGCCAGCAGCACGTAGAACATCACCCCGACGCCGGCCAGCGCCTTGCTGGGAAACAGGTCGCCGCGCTGGTTGGGATTGACGATGACATCCGCCACCGGCAGCGTGTCGCCGGGCAGGTGGTGATCGGTGACCAGCACCTGCCAGCCGCGTGCCTTGGCCGCCGCGATACCCGCGTGGCAGGCGATGCCATGGTCGACCGTGACCAGCACATCGGGGTGCAAGGCGGCAATTTCCTCGACCAGTGCCGGCGACAGGCCGTATCCGTGCACCATCCGGTTGGGCACGGCATGCGACACGCGCCGCGCGCCGAGCAGGCGCAGGCCGCGCACGCCGACCGCGCACGCGGTGGCACCGTCGCAGTCGAAATCGCCCACGACCACGATATGACGGTCGGCGGCGATCGCCTCGGCAAGCAACGCGGTGGCCGCGTCCAGGCCGCCGAGGGTGTCCGGCGGCAGCAGGTGGGCAAGCCGCGGCTGTGCCTGCTCGATCAAGGTGGCGCCACGAGCCGCGTACAACCGCTGCAGCAGCGGCGAGACGTTGTCGGGCCACGGCCCGGATTCAGCGCTCTGGGAGGGTGCCCGTCGCTTCAGCCGCGTCCCCACCGTCATGCGAGCAACGAACGCAGCGGCCGGCGCCAGAACCGCCAGCGTTGACCGGCAGCCAGCGCGTAGCGCGTGCCGTCGGCAAAGTCGACTGTCACCTGGTCGAGGCGGCGTGCGCGAAGGTCCGCGAGCATCGGACCGAGCCAATCGGCCTGCAGTCGCGCGAGGTCGCGCTCGTGACGCAGGTCGAGCAGGACATTGCCCGCGGCGTGACGCCACGCCTTCGACAGTGGCTGTACGTCGATGCCCGCCATGAGCGCAAACGCGGCCAGCGCTTCATCATCGCTCAGCAAGCCGGTATACACGCTGCGGACATGGTCGGGCATCGTGCCTGCACCCCAGAACCACAACGAATTCACCGGTGCCAGGCCGGCGGCGACGCGATCGGCGTTATGCGGATGGTTGTGCAGCAGCACCTGGGATTCGTTCAGCAGCGCGCGCCAGCGCCGGCTGTCGGCCAGGGCGTTGGGCGACTGGCCTTCCGGATCGCTCCCCGGCATCTGTTCGAACAGCTCCGCGCCCAGCACCTCGTCGGGGCTGGCGAATTTCGGTACTTGCGCGCCCGGCGGCAGCTGCAGGTACCAGCGCGAGGGCAACGGTGCGTCCAGCAGGAAACCAAAGTCGCCAAACAGCGGCTTCAATCCCGGCAGCAGCGCCTCGACATCGGCGGCCCCCAGGTTGAGCGCCTCGCCGTACGCCATCAGGCGTGCACCGCTCAGGTCGGGACGGATGTACGCCGGGTCGGCCCGCAACCACACCGCATTGCGCGCGTCGCCGACATCGCGCTGACGGGTGACCGCCGCGACCGGCCAACCGCGCGGCAGTACGTCGAACGCCCGCGCCAGCTGCCGGCCTGTGTGCTGGCTGCAGTCCGCGCGCGCCAGCGCCGTGCCCACCGCATCGCCCAGGCGCTGGCCGCCAAAACGGCTGCGTTCGCCGAGCAGCAAGGTGGCGGCGTTCACCGTCTCAGCCGTTGTAGCTGACGCCGACGATGTCGTACTCGCTGGTGCCGCCCGGGACGTCGATGACGACGCTGTCGCCCTCGTGCTTGCCGATCAACGCCCTGGCCACCGGCGAGGAAATCGCGATGAGGCCGTGCTTGATGTCGGCTTCCAGGTCCCCGACGATCTGGTAGGTCGTCTCTTCGTCGGTCTCCACGTTTGCCAGCTTCACGGTGGCGCCGAAGACCACGCGCGTACCCGCATCCAGTGCGGCCACGTCGATCAGTTGCGCATGCGACAGCTCGCCCTCGAGCCGCTTGATCCGGCCCTCGATGAAGCTTTGCTGCTCACGTGCGGCGTGGTACTCCGCGTTTTCCTTGAGGTCGCCGTGCGCGCGGGCCTCGGCGATCGCGTGGATCACCGCCGGGCGCTTGACCGACTTCAACTCTTCCAGCTCCGCGCGCAGGCGCTGGGCGCCCTTCACGGTCATTGGTGCTTTCATGTTCTGGATTCCCTGCACCGGCATGGCGCCGGCAAATTCTTGTCGATTGTGCCCGGAACCGCGCCGGTCAGGCGCGGTTCCGGCAATCCACTGTCGTGCTCAGACAGCGGCGTTGAGTTCCGCGTGCAATTCCTGCAACGACCACACGGGTCCGGTACCGCGGTATTCGAGCGAATGCAGCAGCGCGCGCGCTCCGGCGATCGTGGTCGAGTACGTGACCCGGTGCTGCAATGCCTCCCGACGGATCGAGAACGAGTCGGCGATGGCCTGGCGGCCTTCGGTGGTGTTGACGATATAGACGATCTCGCCGTTCTTGATCAGGTCGACGATGTGCGGGCGGCCCTCGGTGACCTTGTTGATCGCCTCGCATTCCACGCCGTTGGCCCGCAGGAACGCGGCGGTGCCGTGGGTGGCCACCAGCGCGTAGCCGCGCCTGACCAGGTCGTGGGCGACCGGCAGCACGCGCTGCTTGTCGGGGTCACGCACCGAGACGAACACCTGTCCGCTCGCGGGCAAGGCCTTGATGCCGCCGGCCTCCTGCGCGCGCGCCATCGCCGCGCCGAAGTTGCGGCCGACTCCCATGACCTCGCCGGTGGAGCGCATCTCCGGCCCCAGGATCGGGTCCACGCCCTGGAACTTGGCGAACGGGAAGATCGCTTCCTTGACCGAGTAATAGTCCGGAACGATCTCCTTCAGCGCACCCTGCGAGGCGAGCGTCTGCCCGACCATGCAGCGCGCGGCGATCTTCGCCAGCGGCATGCCGGTGGCCTTGGACACGAACGGCACCGTGCGCGAAGCGCGCGGGTTGACCTCGATCAGGAAGATCGTGTCGCGGCCGGCCTCGTCGGTCTGCACCGCGAACTGGGTGTT
>DATHRJ010000192.1:0-3996 GCA_035465455.1 Lysobacter sp. | reverse complement strand
TGGCGGCGCCGGTTTCGGGCAATGCATGCCCGTGTTCGTCATAAAGAGCGGGCTGCACGCCGGGCAGCGGATTTGTCGCGGAACCCGGCTTCAGCGCCGTCGCGCCCGGCAGCGGGCTGATCAGGATGCCGCCGGTCTCGGTCTGCCACCAGGTGTCGACGACCGGGCAGCGCGACTGGCCGACGACTGCGAAATACCAGCGCCAGGCCTCCGGGTTGATCGGCTCGCCGACCGTGCCGAGCAGGCGCAGCGACTCGCGCGAGGCCTGCTTCACCGGCGCATCGCCCTCGCGCATCAGCGCGCGGATCGCGGTCGGGGCGGTGTAGAAGATCGTGACCTGGTGGCGGTCGATCACCTGCCAGAAGCGCGAGACGTCGGGCCAGGTCGGCACGCCCTCGAACACCAGCGCGGTCGCGCCGTTGGCCAGCGGCCCGTAGACGATGTAGCTGTGGCCGGTGACCCAGCCGACGTCGGCGGTGCACCAGTAGACGTCGTCCTCGCGCAGGTCGAACACCGCCTCGTGGGTGTAGCTGACATGCACCAGATAGCCGCCGGTGGTGTGCAGCACGCCCTTGGGCTTGCCGGTGCTGCCGGAGGTGTAGAGGATGAACAGCGGGTCCTCGGCGTTCATGCGCTCGGGCTCGCATTCATCGGGCTGGCTGTCGACGACCGCGTCGAACCAGCGGTCGCGCGGCATCTGCATGTCGACCGCCGAATGGGTGTGGCGCACGACGAGCACGGTCTCGACCGAGTTGGTGCCTGGCAACTTCAACGCGGCATCGACGTTCGCCTTCAGCGGCACCTTGCGCCCGCCGCGCAGGCCTTCGTCGGCGGTGATGATCAGCTTGCTGCCGCAGTCGGCGATGCGGTCGGCGATCGAGTGCGGCGCGAAGCCGCCGAACACCACCATGTGGATCGCGCCGACGCGCGCGCAGGCCAGCATCGCCACCGCGGCCTCGGGAATCATCGGCAGGTAGATCGTGACCCGGTCGCCCTTGCGCACGCCGAGCCGGCGCAGCGCGTTGGCCAGCCGGCACACGCGTGCATGCAGTTCGCGGTAGCTGATGTGCTCAGGCTCGCGCGCCGGATCATCGTGCTCGAAGATCAGCGCGGTCTTGTCGCCGCGCGTGGCCAGGTGCCGGTCCAGGCAGTTGACGCTGGCATTGAGCTCGCCATCGGCGTACCAGCGGATGCGGAAATCCTCGAGGGCGAAGCTCACGTCCTTGACCTGGGTCGGCGCCTTCATCCAGTCCAGCCGCTGGCCGACGCCACCCCAGAACGCCTCCGGGTCGGCGACGGATTGCGCGTACAGCCGGTCGTAGTCCTCGCGCTGGATCCGTGCGTGGGCGGCGAAACCCGCGTCGATCGGTTGGGCGGGCTGGTTCATGGCGGACTCCGTGCTAAGCGGCCAGGGATTCCCAAGTGTGCCGCATCGGCAGGTGCTGCCGTGTCAGCGCCGGTATGCGGTTAAAGGGGCCAGCGTCTTGCAGCCCGGGAGCGCAGCAGGCTCGATCAGGCCGTCAATCGACAGCGATGCCTTGATCGATGCCGATGGCTCGCTGGAAGCGGCGGCTTCATCGCCTGGCGCCATTCGTTCGCGTCGGGGGTGGAGGCAATCCGATGCACGCCACGGTTCGGCAAGAACGCGGCGGGCGCCGGGTCACCGGGACCGCGCGGCCGTGGCACGCTAACCTCGGCGCATCCGCTGCATGACCCGATATCGACGCTAACCCCGGCGGGGGCGAGCGAACGCCCCGGCACGCAATGACCGCTTCCAAGGGACTTCGACATGTCCGCCATCAACCCGCCCATTCCCGTCGCCCCGGCGGCGGTGCTCACGCAAAGCCACAAGAAAGTGATCCTTGCGTCCAGTCTGGGCACCGTGTTCGAGTGGTACGACTTCTACCTCTACGGTTCGCTGGCCGCGATCATCGCCGCGCAGTTCTTCAGCGGCGTCAACGAGACCACCGGTTTCATCTTCGCGTTGCTCGCGTTCGCCGCCGGATTCGCGGTGCGTCCGTTCGGTGCGATCGTGTTCGGCCGCATGGGCGACATGGTCGGACGCAAGCACACGTTCCTGGTCACGATCGTGATCATGGGCATCTCCACGTTCCTGGTCGGCGTGCTCCCCAACTACGCCAGCATGGGCATTGCCGCTCCGATCATCCTGGTGGCGCTGCGGCTGTTGCAGGGCCTGGCATTGGGCGGCGAGTACGGCGGCGCGGCCACCTACGTCGCCGAGCACGCCCCCAACGGCAAGCGCGGGCTGTACACCAGCTTTATCCAGACCACCGCCACGGTCGGCCTGCTGCTGTCGCTGATCGTGATCCTGGGCGTGCGTGAAATCGTCGGTGCCGAGGCCTTCGCGGTCTGGGGCTGGCGCATCCCGTTCCTGCTGTCGATCGTGCTGCTGGGCGTATCGGTGTGGATCCGCATGCAGCTGCACGAGTCGCCGCTGTTCCAGGAAATGAAGGACAACGGCAAGCTGTCCAAGGCGCCGCTGACGGAGAGCTTCTTCTCCAGGAATGGTCGCATCGTGCTGCTGGCACTGCTGGGCGCCACCGCCGGCCAGGCGGTGGTGTGGTACGCGGGCCAGTTCTACGCGATGTACTTCCTGACCCAGTCGCTGAAGGTCGACCCGACCACGACGTGGCTGATGATCGGCGCGGCACTGCTGCTGGGCACGCCGTTCTTCGTGTTCTTCGGCTGGCTCTCGGACAAGATCGGGCGCAAGAAGATCATCATGGCCGGCTGCCTGATCGCCGCGCTGACCTACTTCCCGCTGTTCAAGGCGCTGACCCACTACGCCAACCCCGCGGTCGCCGAAGCCGCGCGGAGTTTCCCGGCGGTGGTGGTGGCCGACCCAGGCACCTGCAGCTTCCAGTTCGATCCGGTCGGCAAGAAGAAATTCACCAGCTCCTGCGACATCGCCACTGCGGCGCTGGCCAAGGCCGGCGTGCCGTACACGGTGCAGCAGGCGTCGGCAGGCAGCCTGGCGATGGTGATGATCGGTGACATCCGGGTCGACAGCTACGAGGCGGCAGGATTGCTGAAGGATGCCGCGGCGGCGCAGGCGGCAGCCTTCAGCGGGCCGCTGGCGACCGCGCTGGCCGACGCCGGCTATCCGGCCAGGGCCGATGACAGCCGGATCAACAAGCCGATGGTGATCCTGATCCTGTTCATCCTGGTGCTGTACGTGACCATGGTCTACGGCCCGATCGCGGCGTGGCTGGTCGAGTTGTTCCCGACCAGGATCCGCTACACGTCGATGTCGCTGCCGTACCACATCGGCAACGGCTGGTTCGGCGGGTTCCTGCCGACGATCGCGTTCGCGCTGGTCGCCGCGACCGGCAACATCTATTACGGGCTCTGGTACCCGGTGGCGATCGCGTTGATGACGTTCGTGGTGGGCACGCTGTTCCTGCGCGAGACCCGGGACGTGGACATCACCCGGTAGCCAAGACAAAGGACGGTGTCTGCGCCTGCCCGGGCTACGGCAAGCGACGTGAGCACCACCCGCGCTTACTGCGGCGGCGCGGCCAGTTCGCGTGCATCCAGGAAGCCGTCGCCGGTGCGATCCTGGCGAACGAACGCCGCCGCGAGAGCTTGCCGATGCGCGGCCAGGCTGACCGCGCGCCCGCGTCCGCCGGGCAGTTCCGCCGCGGTCAGGACCCCGTCGCGATTACTGTCCATGCGCTCGAACGCGTAGCCCATCCATGCCTGGTATTCGCCCAGCGACACGCGACCGTCGCGGTCGCCATCCATGCGCTGCAGGTAATCGCCGCTGGCGCGCAGTTGGGCGGCGGCAGAGAATGACAGTGTCAACGCGAGCAGCGAACACCAGGCCGCGCGCGCTGCGCAGCCGCCATGTTTCCGCAGCAGGCAAGCCGGGACGGACTGGCGCGGTGGATCGCACGGGTGCATCAAGCGCGCGCCGGGACCAGTGCGTATCCCTTCAGGCGCGCGGAGAACTCCTCCAGCGCATGGATGCCGCTG
>DATHRJ010000191.1:0-13885 GCA_035465455.1 Lysobacter sp. | reverse complement strand
CACGACACGCCGGGAACGGCGGGGACAGACTGTGAGCTACCGCGAAGGCCGCTTCTGGCAACCGGACGTCACCGTTGCCACGATCGTCGTGCAACACGGGCGCCTGTTGATGGTGGAGGAGACCGCAGGTGGCCAACTGGTGTTGAACCAGCCCGCCGGTCACCTCGAACCCGACGAGACCCTGGCAGAGGCGGCGCTGCGCGAAACCCGCGAGGAAACCGGCTGGGATGTGCGCCTCACCGCGTTCGTCGGTGCTTATCAGTGGAAAGCGCCGATCCAGGCCGATGGCAGCGACGGGCGGCACTACCTGCGCTTCGCATTCGCCGCCGAGCCGGTGCGGCATGACCCGGACCGCCTGCTGGACGAGGGCATCCTCCGCGCGTTGTGGCTGACACCGGCCGAACTCCAGGCCGAGCACGCGCGCCATCGCAGCCCGCTGGTGTGGCGCGCGGTGGCGGATTTCCTTGCAGGACACCGGCACCCACTGGACCTGATGCAGCACCAGGCATGAGTGCGGCCTCCGCCCATCATGCCCGGACCATCGTGGGCATCTCCGGTGGCGTCGATTCGTCGGTCGCGGCGATGCTGTTGCGCGATGCCGGCGAGCCGATCGCCGGCTTGTTCATGCAGAACTGGGCCGACGACGGCAGCGGTGACTGCCGGGCGGAGACCGACCGGCGCGATGCGGTCGCGGTCTGCGGGCGGCTTGGCATCCCGATCCACTTCCGCGACTTCTCCAGCGAATACTGGGCCGGCGTCTTCAGCCATTTCCTCGCCGAGTACGCCGCGGGCCGCACGCCCAACCCGGACGTGCTGTGCAACCGCGAGATCAAGTTCAAGCACTTCCTGGATGCTGCCCGCGAGCTCGGCGCGCAGTTCATTGCCACCGGCCACTACGCACGCGTGGCGCCGCTGGGCGCCGGCCACGCCTTGCTGCGGGCAGCCGATCGCAGCAAGGACCAGAGTTACTTCCTGCACCAGTTGGGGCAGGAGCAGTTGGCATCCACGAAGTTCCCCTTGGGCGAACTGGCCAAGACCCGGGTACGGACGATGGCGGAGGCAGCTGGATTGCCGACTGCCACCAAGAAGGATTCCACCGGGATCTGCTTCATCGGCGAACGCGACTTCCGCGAATTCCTGGGCCGATACCTTCCTGCCCGGCAGGGTGAAATACGCACGCCCGATGGCCGCGTCGTCGGCGAGCACCCGGGCGTTTTCTACTTCACCCTCGGCCAACGCGAGGGCCTCAACATCGGTGGCGTGCGCGGCTTCGGTGCCGCGCCGTGGTACGTGGTCGGCAAGGACATCGCAAACAATCTCCTGTATGTCGACCAGGGCGTCGACAGCCCGTGGCTGCAGTCCACGATGCTGCATTCGGAACCGGCGCACTGGATCGCGGGATCTCCACCTGCAGCCAGGTTCACCTGCTGCGCCCAGACCCGCTATCGCCAGGCCGAGGAGGCCTGCGAGGTGCGCGTCAACGACGACGCCACACTGGAAGTCCGGTTCGATCGCCCCCAACGTGCAGTGACGCCAGGCCAATCGCTGGTGCTCTACGATGGCGATGTCTGCCTCGGCGGAGCCGTCATCGCCACCACCGATGCCCCGCTCGAGCGCTCTTCCCGCTACCGCCATCCACCCCACGACCGCACATGAAGGCCACTGCTGCATGAGTTCAACGCCCCACGCCGGCGCACGCGCCATCGCCAACAACGGCATGTCGCAGCGCGTGCTCGCCCTCGCCGGCCTGGTGCAGGCGCTGGCGCAGGTGCGTCGCATCGCCGACACCGGCCAGGCCAATGCCGCGGTGCTGACCACCGCGCTGGACTCGGTGTTCCGGATCGATGCGCCGACGCCTGCGGACGTCTACGGGGGCATCTCGGCGGTGCGTCCCGGCCTCATGCTGATGCGCGATTACTTCACCAACCAGGAGCGCGACGAGCAACTACCGCGGCTGGCCTTGGCGGTGATCCAGCTTGAGCGCCGCTTCGTACGCGATGACGCACTGATCGATCGCGTGCAGGATGGAATCCGCGCCCAGGAGCCCGCGGTGGAGCGCCTCGGCAGCACCCATCCGGACGTGCTTTCGGCACTGGGTGCGCTCTACGCCGAGACGCTGAGCCACTTGCGCCCGCGGGTGCTGGTACAGGGCAATCCCCACTACCTCGGGCAGGCTACCGTGGTTGCGGAAGTGCGTGCGGTGTTGCTGGCGGCGATCCGCTCGGCGGTGCTGTGGCGGCAACTGGGCGGCAGCCTCTGGGATTTCCTGTTGCGCAGGCGCGAGATGCTCGCGGCAGTCCAGGCTCACCTGGGCTGAGATTTCCGCGGCGACCCGCCGCGCCCAAGCCGATCACACGTTGCCGGCATGTCCGCGCCGATGGCGGCGGCAGGCAATGCCGCAGCGATTGCGTCATAATCACAACGATTTTTTCGCGGCAGCTTTTCATCGGCTGGCGCCCGATATCGAAGATGTCGGCGCTCCCATTCCGCGTCCTTCCTGCAGCCACGGAGCCCCCCAATGGCAGACTCCTTCGCCACCCGCGCGAAACTCGACGTCAACGGCAAGCAATACACCTATTTCAGCCTGCCCATCCTGGGCCAGCGCTTCGACCTGTCGAAGCTGCCCTACTCGATGAAGATCCTGCTGGAGAACCTGCTGCGCCATGAGGATGGCGGTGTCACGGTTGGCAAGGAGCATATCGAGGCGGTGGCCCAGTGGGACTGCAAGGCCGAGCCGGACACCGAGATCGCCTTCATGCCCGCGCGCGTGGTGCTGCAGGATTTCACCGGTGTGCCGTGCGTGGTCGACCTGGCCGCGATGCGCGATGCAGTGGGCAAGCTCGGCGGCAACGCCCGCCAGATCAATCCGCTGATCCCGTCGGAACTGGTAATCGACCATTCGGTCCAGGTAGACGTGTTTGGCCGCGCCGATGCGCTGGAACTCAACGGCAAGATCGAGTTCGAGCGCAACCTGGAGCGATACAGCTTCCTGCGCTGGGGCCAGAAGGCGCTGGAGAACTTCAAGGTGGTGCCGCCCAATACCGGCATCGTCCACCAGGTAAACCTCGAAAACCTTGCCCGCGTCGTGTTCGAGCGCGAGGTCGACGGTCAGCTGCTCGCATTCCCGGACACCGTGTTCGGCACCGACAGCCACACCACGATGATCAACGGCATTGGCGTGCTGGGCTGGGGCGTTGGCGGTATCGAGGCCGAGGCTGCGATGCTGGGCCAGCCGTCGTCGATGCTGATCCCGCAGGTCGTCGGCTTCAAGCTCAACGGCAAGCTGCCCGAGGGTGCGACCGCCACCGACCTGGTGCTGACCGTCACCCAGATGCTGCGTGCGCTCGGCGTGGTCGGCAAGTTCGTCGAGTTCTTCGGCGACGGCCTGACCCACCTGCCGCTGGCCGACCGGGCGACGATCTCGAACATGGCGCCCGAATACGGCGCGACCTGCGGCATCTTCCCGATCGATGCCGAATCGCTGAACTACCTGAGGCTGTCGGGACGCAGCGAGGAACACATCGCACTGGTCGAGGCGTACGCAAAGGCGCAGGGCATCTGGCACGAACCGGGCCAGCCGCAAGCGTCCTACTCGGCGACGCTGGAGCTCGACCTGGCCGACGTCAAGCCGTCGCTGGCGGGACCCAAGCGTCCGCATGACCGCGTGCTGCTGGAGAAGATGCAGGAAAACTTCCACGCCAACGTCGAAGGCATGGTTGCCGACCGCACCCTCAAGTACGAGACGCTGGCCGACTTCAAGGAAGAAGGTGGCGCGCAGCCGCAGGCGAAACATCTCGCGGCCCGGCCGATCTCCAACATCCGCATCCGCGACGAGGACCACGAACTCAAGGACGGCTCGGTGGTGATCGCCGCGATCACCTCCTGCACCAATACCTCCAATCCCGCGGTGATGCTCGGTGCCGGCCTGCTGGCGCGCAATGCCGCCCGCCTCGGCATCACCTCCGCACCGTGGGTCAAGACCTCGCTCGGTCCCGGCTCGCTGGTGGTTACCGATTACCTGCGCAAGGCCGGACTGCTCGACGACCTCGAGAAGCTCGGCTTCTTCGTGGTCGGCTATGGCTGCACCACCTGCATCGGCAACTCCGGTCCGCTGCCGGACGAAGTGTCCAGGGGCATCGCCGAGAACGACCTCGCGGTGGCCGCGGTGCTTTCGGGCAACCGCAACTTCGAGGGCCGCATCCACGCCGAAGTGAAGATGAACTACCTGGCGTCGCCGCCACTGGTGGTCGCCTATGCGATCGCCGGCACGGTGGACATCGACCTGACCACGCAGCCACTGGCGCACACCGCCGACGGCAAGCCGGTCTACCTGCGCGACATCTGGCCGACCAACAAGGAAATCGGCGACATGATCGCCGCGACCGTCGGCCCGGAACTGTTCGCGCAGAACTACGCCGACGTGTTCAAGGGCGACAGCCGCTGGAACCAGATCGCATCCCCGGACGGCGAATCCTTCCAGTGGGACGAAGCCTCGACCTACATCAAGAACCCGCCCTACTTCGATGGCATGACCATGAACGTGGGCACCATCGACGACCTGCACGATGCGCGCGTGGTCGGCCTGTTCGGTGACTCGATCACCACCGACCACATCTCGCCGGCCGGCAACATCAAGCAGGACTCGCCCGCAGGCCGGTTCCTGCAGTCGCGCGGCGTGCAGCCGGCGGACTTCAACAGCTACGGTTCGCGTCGCGGCAACGACGACGTGATGGTTCGCGGTACCTTCGCCAACATCCGCATCAAGAACCTGATGCTCGGTGGCGAGGAAGGCGGCAACACGCTGTACTTCGGCAAGGATGGCCCCGGCGAGCGGATGTCGATCTACGACGCGGCGATGCGCTACAAGGCCGACCGCACCCCGCTGGTGGTGTTTGCGGGCAAGGAATACGGCACCGGCTCCTCGCGCGACTGGGCTGCCAAGGGCACCAAGCTGCTGGGGATCAAGGCGGTCGTGGCGGAGAGCTTCGAACGCATCCACCGCTCCAACCTGGTGGGGATGGGCGTGCTGCCGCTGCAGTTCAAGGCAGGCGAAAGTGCCCGCAGCCATGGCCTTGACGGGTCGGAGACGATTTCCGTGATCGGCCTGGATGACGGCAGCGCCAAACGCGCGACGTTGATCGCGAGCAGGCCCGATGGCAGCGAGAAGCGGATCGAGGTAAAGGTGCTGCTGCTGACTCCGAAGGAAGTGGAGTATTTCCGCCACGGCGGCATCCTGCACTACGTCCTGCGCCAACTGGCATCGAGGCAGGACGCCTGACCGGCGCCTGCTGCCTGCACCAAGAGCACGAAAAAAAGAGCGGCTACGGCCGCTCTTTTTTTCTTGCCCGCATGGCACGGGACTACTCGGTTGCCACCACCCAACGCGCACTGGTCAATCGCCACTGGTTGGCGTCCATTCGCCACCCGGTGGTGACATTGAACACCTGTCCGCTGTCGGGCAGGAGACCGCCCGATCCCCCCGTAATGACTGTGGTGAACTCGACGGTCGCGTGCGCCGGCTGCAGTCGCACCTGCATCGGACCCAGGGCGACGTCGATGTTCCGGTGCCTCAGATGCATCACCTGCGCCAGACGCCTGGCACCATCGCGGTCGAGCCCGCCTGGTCCGATGAAATCCGCCGCGAGCCAGTCGTCCAGCGATGCCGCGTCGCCGCGCTGGAGGATTTCCTGCAGGCTTTGCACCGCCTCGCGCAGGCGCTGCTCCGGTGGCGCTCGCTGGCACGACGCCAGCGCCGCGACGAACATCAGTAACAACAGCCATTCGCCAATGCGCATCGGCAACGGCTTGTAAAACATCGTCTCGCAGGGGTCCGGGGGCATGGGTTGTTCCGCGCGGTTGGGGCACCACGGTAGCCCAAGGCGAACTTCTTGCCAGCCCCAGGTGCCTATGCTCCAATCGAACGCATCCGTACGGTTGCGCATCGACGCTGGCGCAGGCGCAATCGAACAGCACAATCAGGGAGATCGCGATGAGTCTTGAACGTCCGTGGCTGGCTCACTATCCACCGGGAGTCCCAACGCACATCGACGTCGACGAATATCCGTCGGTCGTTGCGGTCCTGGAAACGGCGATCGAGAACTATCGCGACCGCCCCGCGTTCGCCAACATGGGCAAGACCCTGAGCTACGGCGACATCGACCTGCTCAGCGCTCAGTTCGCCGCTTACCTGCTGGGTGAACTGCAACTCAAGAAAGGCGATCGCGTTGCGATCATGATGCCAAACTGCCTGCAGTACCCGATCGCCACGTTCGGGATCCTGCGCGCCGGCCTGGTCGTGGTGAACACCAATCCGATGTACACCGCACGCGAACTGAGGCATCAGCTGGTCGATTCCGGTACCAGCGTCATCATCGTGCTGCACAATTTCGCCCACACCGTGCAGGAGGTGCTGGCCGATACCCAGATCAAGCAGGTCATCACCACCGGTCTCGGTGACATGCTCGGCTTCCCGAAGGGCGGCATCGTCAACTTCGTGCTGAAGTACGTGAAGAAGATGGTGCCCGACTACGACATCCATGGTGCGATCGGCTTCCGTGAAGTCTTGAGGCTTGGCCGCAAGCATGCACTGCCGCGCATCGATATCGCCCAGGACGACATCGCCTTCCTGCAATACACCGGCGGCACAACCGGGGTCGCCAAGGGTGCGATGCTCACCCATCGCAACATGGTGGCGAACATGCAGCAGTCGGCGGCGTGGATCGGCACCAACGTCAAGTACGGCGAAGAGATCATCATCACGGCGCTGCCGCTTTATCACATCTTCGCATTGACCGCCAACGGTCTGGTCTTCATGAAGTTCGGCGGACTCAACTACCTCATCACCAACCCGCGCGACATGCCCGGCTTCGTCAAGGAACTGAAGAAAGTCCCCTTCACCGCGATCACCGGCGTCAACACGCTTTTCAACGGGCTGCTCAACACGCCGGGGTTCGATCAGATCGATTTCTCGCACCTGCACCTTACCCTCGGCGGCGGAATGGCGGTGCAGCGTTCGGTGGCCGAGGCATGGAAGAAGACCACGGGCGTGACCCTGATCGAAGCCTACGGCCTGACCGAGACCTCGCCGGCGGCCTGCATCAACCCGATGGACCTTGCCGATTACAACGGCGCGATCGGACTGCCAATTCCCTCCACCGACGCCTGCGTCAAGGACGACGACGGGAACATCCTCCCCGGGGGGGATGTGGGCGAACTGTGCATCAAGGGGCCGCAGGTGATGAAGGGCTACTGGCACCGCCCGGAGGAAACCGCCGAGGCAATCGATACCGACGGCTGGCTGCACACGGGCGACATGGCTCGGATGGACGAGCAGGGATTCTTCTACATCGTCGACCGCAAGAAGGACATGATCCTGGTGTCGGGCTTCAATGTGTACCCCAACGAGGTCGAGGACGTGATTGCAATGATGCCCGGCGTGCTCGAGGTGGCTGCCGTTGGCATCCACGACGAGAAGTCCGGTGAGGCGGTCAAGGTCGTGATCGTCAGGAAGGACCCGAACCTCACTGCCGAGAAGGTCATGGCGCATGCCCGCGAGAACCTCACCGGGTACAAGCATCCGCGGGTCGTGGAGTTCCGCGACGAACTGCCCAAGACCAATGTGGGCAAGATCCTGCGTCGTGAACTCCGGGATCCGACGCCCACGGCCTGAAGAGCTTCAACTGGCGGTTTTCGCGGTGTTTTGTCGATTGCCATCCACACGCCCGCCATGACCATCATGGCGGGCGCTTGCAACATCGCCGCCGGCGGCGCATAGACTTGTCCCTACGGGCCCAGCTTGCCTTCCCATGGCCAGCCAACCGGGGTGGGTCCGACCGGGAATTGGCGGCCTCCGCACCAGGAGACTCCCATGCGCACCGTCGAACCGCTGCACCGCGACAATCAATTGGCCACCATCCGCATCCAGCAGGATCAATCCAACGATTCCCACTGGTGCTTCATGCATGCACAGCAGGCGTTCGATGAGCCCAGCTACCGTGCCTGCTTTTCGCCCATGCTGCTTCGCGAGCTGCGCCTGTTCGCGCACAGAACGATCGACGGCATATCCAGCCAGGTCGACGCGACGCCCGCCCACATCGCGCACATCGTGCTCGCATCCGATTCCCAGGTGTTCAACCTCGGCGGGGATCTCGCCCTGTTCGCGCGGTTGATCCGCGCATCCGACCGGGAAGGGCTCATGCGCTATGCGCGCGAATGCGTCGACAGCATCCATTTGCTCCAGACGCGGCTGCATCCGAACGCCCACACGATTGCGCTGGTTGAAGGCGATGCGCTTGGAGGAGGATTCGAACTGGCACTTGCCTGCCAGACGATCGTGGCCGAGAGCGGCGTGCAGATGGGTTTTCCCGAGGTTCTGTTCGGGCTGTTTCCGGGAATGGGCGCCTATTCGCTGCTGTCGCAGCGGGTATCACCCAAGGTGGCTGAGCAGATGATGCTCAACGGCGTGATGTACAGCAGCGACGAGTTGCACGCGATGGGCGTCGTCGACGTGCTTGTCCCCAAGGGAGAAGGCGTGCGTGCGGTGAACGAGGTCATTCGCCAGAACCGTCGGATCGCCAGCGCCCGGCTTGCGCTGCACCGCATCCGGGACCATGTGCGCCCGGTCACGCTGGAAGAACTGATTGCCATCACCGAGATATGGGTCGACACAGCGCTGCAACTGGGGGACAAATCCCTGCGTATCATGGAGCGCCTCGTCAGGGCCCAGCTGCGGCGCCCGGAAGCAACGCTGATGGAGGGCAAGGTCGGCGCAGGCGCACTCTGAAGGCGGGCGGGGGTCGCAAGGGCGTCAGCAACGTACTAGTGCTGGTCTGTATCGGCTAGAACGTCCAGGTCAGCCTGTTCGCGCAACACCGACACGGCTTGTTGCAACTGTCCGCGCATTCGATGGACCAGCACCAGGGATTCGCGCTGCAAACGCGCGGACTCCCACTGCATGCCGTCGCCTGCGCTGGCGGCAAGGCGCATCGCGCCCATGTTGCTGGCTGTGCCTTTCAATGCGTGGCAGGCATCGCGGAATTCGTCCCAGCGGTGATTGGATGCGCTTGCCTCTAGCAGCTCGATGCACTTTCGCGCGTCGCGGGTGCATTCCAGCAGGAACCGCTGCAGGAAGTCTTCCCCCAGCTTCATCTCACGAAGTTCGTCGAGGCTGTGCTTGGAAATGATGGCATGGGCATCGGGATCCACAGGCGCTGGCGCTACCAGCGCATCGGACGCAACCGCGGCAGCACTGCCGTCTGCGATCTGGACGAGTTTCTCGAGCAATCGCTCCAACAGCAACGGCTTTGTGATGAACGCGAATGCGCCCGCCCGCTCGCTGTCGATTTGCGCCTGGGGGGTGGCGTCAGCAGTCAAGACGATGAAGGGCGTGCGTTTGCGACCCGTCTCCATGGCCCGACTCTGCTTGATGACTTCAATTCCATTGAGGCCGGGCATATGCAGATCGATGATTACCGCATCGAAGGAATTGGCATCGAGTGCATCAAGCACTCCATCACCCTCCTTCACCAGGCAAGGCACGTGACCTGCCTTCTCCAGCAGTCGGCGCATCACCAGCAAATTGGCAGGCTGGTCGTCGGCCACGAGGATCCGCAACGACCGTACGCGCGCGCGATGGCGCAGGAACGGGTCGTCGAAAGCGATGACGTTCCCCGTAACCGGCAGCATCGGTTCCGGCTCGACCCGGGAAATACGCAGCGGCAGATCCAACCAGAAATGCGAGCCGACGCCAAGCCGGCTCTCGGCATCCAGGCTGCCGCCAAGGAACTCCGCTAGCGATTTGGCGATCGTGGTACCCAGACCGGTGCCGCCAAATCGCCGGCCCAGGCCCGTATCAGCCTGCTCGAAGGCACCAAAGATCCGGGCCAGGTCGTCGGCCTCGATGCCAATGCCACTGTCGCGCACCGAGAACCGCAGCCAAGCCGCATCCGCGTCGCGCCGCTGCAAGCCCACCTCCAGTTCTACCCTGCCGCGGTCCGTGAACTTGATGGCATTCGACATCAGGTTGATGAGGATCTGCCGCAGATGGCCGCTGTCGCCAAACAGCGTATCCGGAACGTCTGGGGCAATCCGGATTTCAAGCACAAGGCCCTTGGCGCGCGCGCCGGGAGACAGCATCACCTGGATGGATCTGACCAGTTCGGAGACGCTGAAATCGGCATCGCTATGCTTCAGCTTGCCTGCTTCGATCGTCGCCAGGTCCAGCACTTCATCGACCAGCATCTGCAGTGCGCGCGCCGACGTCTGGATCACCTGGGCACTGTCGCGTTGCTCGGCACTGAGCGGCGTCGTGGCCAACAGTCGGGCCATGCACACGATTCCGTTAAGCGGCGTGCGCAGTTCATGGCTCATGTTGGCGAGAAAACGGCTCTTGGCCTGGCTGGCGGCCTTGGCCGCTTCGGTTGCCCGCACCAACGCCCGCAGCAGCGAACTCAGATACAGCGGCACCGCGACCAGGCCCAGCAGAAGCCCCCAGGAGAGCCACGGATTGGCCTGCCAGTACGGCGTTAGGGTAATCACCGACAAGAAGGTGATGACCGCGAATCCGATCGCCGAATAAAGGAAACGCGGCCCGAAGCGCAGGCCGTTGCCGACGGTGACCCACATCAACACCACGTACATCGGCGTGAGCAGTTCGCCCAGCAGGACCATGCCGACACCCATCAGGCTGTAATCGGCGACCATTCCCAACACGCGCCTCGAAAGCGACATACCGGGCTGATAGACGATCCAGCCCAAAATCCCGAATGCCACGACGAATTCCACGGCAAGGAATTGCAGGGAAATCCGCAACGGCACGGCAACCTCAGGCCTTCCGGCGACAACGATCAGCAGGTATGCGAGAACCACGGCCAACATCGCCACGCGCACCGAGGCCTGCCCATGCTCGCTATCCGGGCGGACCGACATGCGTTGCCTCAACCAGGCGATGGCGGTCAACCCGGTCATTCCATTCCAGGTCGGGTGGATATCTTGGAGTGGCGATCGCAGATTTCCTGCAGTCGTTGCCGGCTGTGCAACAAGGCGTCCACGCAGCGCGGATCGAACAGTCGCCCGCGCTGTTCACTCAGGTAGGTCATTGCCGCCTCGAATTCCCATGCCAGCTTGTAGGGACGTGGCGAAAGCAAGGCGTCCAGCACATCGGCAACGGCGACGATGCGCGCTTCCAGCGGTATGTCCTCGCCACTGAGTCCATCGGGGTAGCCGCTGCCATCGAAGCGCTCGTGATGGCGCAGCGCGATCGTGGCCCCGGCCTGGATGAAGCGATTCTGGCTTCCGCTGAGCAGTTCGTGGCCGATGCGGGGATGCCGGCGCATGATGGCGATCTCGGCCTCCGTCAGCGGTCCGGCCTTCATCAGGATCGTGTCGGGAATCGCGATCTTGCCCAGATCGTGCAGCGGCGCCGCCATCTCGATCAGGCGCACCTCGTCCTCGAACATCCCCATCTGCTCGGCGATCAGCCCGGCAAAACGGGACATGCGCTCCAGATAGGCACTGGTGCCGGTGTCGCGGTATTCGATTGCCCGCGCAAGGCGCGACAGGGTCTCGCGCTCGCGCTCCTCGACCTCGTGCATGCTCGACAGCAGCCGCTGCTCCAGCGACAGCGCACGCTGCTTGACGTTCTCGGTCTGCTGGCGCAACTGCAACAGGTTGCGGCAACGCGCGCGCAGCTCGCGCGGCCGCACCGGCTTCACCAGGAAATCGATGACGCCGGCCTCAAGCGCGGCCTGGCGGATGGGCTCGTCGCCTACGACCGTCACCAGGATGATGGGGATGTCGCGATGCAACGGCCAGCGGCGGAAGCGCCGGGCAAATTCGAGCCCATCGATGCCGGGCATGCGGTAATCGAGCAGCAGCAGGTCCGTCTGGTTGGATTCGCACCACCCGAGTGCATCGCTCGGCACGCCGAAATCATGCACCGACAACTCCGGCGCGATGTCCTCGACAATGTGGCGCAGCATCGTGCGTGCGGACCGCTGATCATCGACGATGACTACGTTCAAGACAGGTCTCCCCGATCACCCCAAGGGTGACTCCTGCCGAGAATAGCGCGCCGCAGGGAATATCGCAGCCTCGGGGGCCGTATCCCCCTGCCGTCCTCAGCCCGCGTGCAGCGGGCGCATGTAGGGAAAGAGCAGGACGTCACGGATCGAGGCCGAGTCGGTCATCAGCATCACCAGCCGGTCGATGCCGATGCCCAGCCCGCCTGTGGGTGCCAGGCCGACCTCGAGCGCGCGGATGTAGTCGGCATCGAAATGCATGGCCTCGTCGTCCCCACCGGCCTTCTGGTCGACCTGGGCGAGGAAGCGCGCCGCCTGGTCCTCGGGGTCGTTGAGTTCGGAGAAGCCATTGGCCAGCTCCTTGCCGCCAATGAACAGCTCGAAGCGATCGGTGAGTTCGCCGTCGCTGTCGCAGGCACGGGCCAGCGGACTCACCTCGACCGGGTGATGGGTGATGAAGGTTGGCGCGACCAGGGTGTGCTCGACCGTCTTCTCGAAAATTTCCAGCAACAGCTTGCCCCAGCCGTAGGCCTTCCTGACCGGTATGTCGAGGCTGGCGCAGTGGGCGCGCATCGCCTCCACATCGCGCAACTGGCTGCGCTGGATCTGCGGGTTGTGCTCCAGCACCGCATCGGTCATCGACCAGCGACGGAACGCCGGGCCCAGGTCGATCGCGTGGTGATCCCAGGTCAACGCGGTGGTGCCCAGTACCGACTGGGCCACGTCGCGGATCACACCTTCGGTCAGGTCCATGATCTCGGTGTACGTGGCATAGGCCTCGTACAGCTCCAGCATCGTGAACTCGGGGTTGTGCCGGGTCGAGACGCCTTCGTTGCGGAAGTTGCGGTTGATCTCGTAGACGCGTTCGAACCCTCCGACCACGAGCCGCTTGAGGTACAGCTCAGGCGCGACGCGCAGGTAAAGCTCCAGGTCCAGCGCGTTGTGGTGGGTCACGAACGGCTTGGCCGTGGCGCCGCCGGGGATGTAATGCATCATCGGCGTCTCGACCTCGAGGAAACGCCGCGTATCCAGCCACTCGCGCATCGCACGGATGATCTTCGAACGCTTGACGAATACCTCGCGTGCTTCCGGCGAAACGATCAGGTCGACATAGCGCTGACGGTAGCGCTGCTCCACGTCGGCCAGCCCGTGGAACTTGTCCGGCAGCGGCCGCAGCGACTTGGTCAGCAGTCGCAGGGAGTCGGCGCGAACCGACAGTTCCCCGGTGCGGGTCCTTGTCAGCGTGCCTTCGGCGGCGAGGATGTCGCCGACGTCCCAGCCCTTGAACGCCTCGTAGGTCTCGCCCAGGGCATTGGCCTGCAGGAACAGCTGCACGCGGCCGGATTCGTCCTGGATCTGCACGAAGCTGGCCTTGCCCATTACCCGCTTGAGCAGCATGCGTCCGGCAATCGCGACCCGCGCGCCCTCGGCTTCCAGCGTTTCGGCCGTCCAGGTTTCGACATCGGCGTAGCGCGATTGCAGGTCGCCGGCGAAATCGGCGCGTCGGAAGTCATTCGGGAATGCGATGCCGTTCGCCCGCAGCGCCGCAAGCTTGGCGCGTCGCTCGGCGATGAGACGGTTCTCGTCCTGGTGGCCGTCATCGGCGTGCGCGGTGGTGGTGGGCTGGTCGGTCATGGGCTGTCGCCGTTGAAAGTGGTGGTCTTGCCCGGCGCGTCGTCCCCAGGAGTCGGGAACACGTGGGCGGCATTGGAAACCGGGCTGGTGGCCGCGAAACCCGGCTTCAGATCGCGTCGGCGCGTTTTGCCCCGGACTGCAGGCCCGACTTGAGACTGGCCTCGACGAATTCATCCAGGTCGCCATCGAGCACCTTCTGGGTATCGCTGCGTTCGATCCCGGTCCGCAGGTCC
>DATHRJ010000190.1:0-1723 GCA_035465455.1 Lysobacter sp. | reverse complement strand
GTCGTGGCCGGGGAAGGCGATGAAGGGCAGTGCGTCGGGGCAGGTCATGGGGAGCAGTTTAGCGGGTTGGGGATCGATGAACCTTGCGCATTGACGGTTTTCGCGTTGCGCAAGCGACCACTGCCGGCCCGGCGGCGTGCGCCGTGGCCTCTGCTGGACACAACGATTCCGCGCGCCGGGGCCAGCCAGATCGGGCTGGCCGTGCTACAGGTCGCGCAGAAAACCGGCGATCGCCGGGCCGAAGCGGGCGATGTCGACCAGGAACGCGTCGTGGCCCTGCGGCGACGGCAGCGGCAGGAAGCTTGCATCGGCGCCGCCTGCGCTCAGGCCTTCGGCGATCTCCTGCTGTTGCTGCGGCGGAAACAGGATGTCGGTCTCCACCCCGATCGCGAGCGCCCGCGCCACGCGGATGCGCGCCAGTCCGGCGCGGGTGTCGGCATCGCTGTGCGGCGCGTGGGCGGCGGCCGGGTGCAGCGGGTCGGTGCGAGCCGGGCAGTAGTCACCCATGTCGAACCAGTCCATCGACCGGCTGAGATAGAGATAGCAGTTGGGGTCGAAGCGGCGCACGAAGCGGCGCGCGTGGCCTTCCAGGTAACTCTCGACCTGGAACTCGAGCCCGAACGGATCGTCGTCGGGACGGTCCGACTCCAGCCGCACGCGGCCGAAGCGGCCGTCCCACTCGAGCGCGGAGCGATAGGTGATCACCCCGAGCTTGCGCGCCATGCGCATGCCGGATTCGGGGTAGTGGTCGTCGTCGTAATCGCCGCCGTTCCACTGCGGGTCGAGCCGGATCGCCTCGCGCTGCAGCGAGCGGATCGCGATCGAGAACGGCAACGCGCATGCCGCGCCGGAGATGTTGAGGTGCGAGCGCGCGATGCCGTCATGCCGTGCCAGCAGCGCCAGCGCGGTCATGCCGCCCATCGAGTTGCCGATCACGCACGCCAGTTGTTCGATCCCCAGCGCACGGACCACGTGCGCAGCAGAGTCGGCGCCGTCCTCGATCGACAGCTCGGGAAAGCCGAGGCGGTACGTCTCACCGGTGTCCGGGTTGATCGACGCCGGCCCGGTCGAGCCCTTGCAGCTGCCCAGCGAGTTCACGCAGACCACGAACCAGCGGTCGCTGTCGATCGGTTTTCCGGACCCCAGCATCGCCTCCCACCAGCCCGGTTCGGGGTTGCCTTCGTTCGCCGCGGCGTGCGCGTCGGGCGAAAGGCCGGTGACGATCAGGATCGCGTTGTCGCGCGCGGCGTTGAGCGCGCCCCAGGTCTCGTACGCGATGCGGGCGCCGTGCAGTTCGCCGCCGCGCTTCATCGGGAACGGCGAGGGCAGGTCGAGGAACAGCGTGCCGGGTGGGATGAATTCGGTCATGTCGCTCGTGGTCGGCGGCCGTCTCCATGTGCGGGAGACAGCGGCAGTGGCAGAAGGATCGATGGCCCGGTGACGGGTCCCGCTATCGCAGGCATGCACCAGGTTTGGCCGCTATTCGACCACATGATCGATCGATGCGGCACCCGCGTGGGCGTTCCGCGCGGCGCAGTGGTCTCGCCGAGGGCCTGTGCGGCAGGCGTGGCAGGGCAGGCGTGCCCCGCGTGCGGACTCGATCGCATTTGCGCGGCGTTTTGGCGGAAACGGGGAAGCCAGGGGCTTTTGAGGTCGCCACGCCCACGTCGGTGGGTGCCCCGTTCGCGGCGATGACGGGTCGCAGGTTCGTGACGAGCCGGAC
>DATHRJ010000189.1:0-2615 GCA_035465455.1 Lysobacter sp. | reverse complement strand
GAAAGCGCGCTGGGTCATGCGATCGAAATCGTTTCCGGTCGCGAAGAGGCACGCCTGGTCTATCTCGGCGTGGCCCATGCGCAGCCGTCCAACGGCGATGCGCTGCGCCTGGTGATCGACATCGGCGGCGGCTCCACCGAGTGCATCATCGGCAGCGGCCTGGAGGCGATCGAACGCGAGAGCCTGCAGGTGGGCTGTGTGTCCACCACGCGGCGTCACTTCGCCGACGGCAAACTTTCGAAGAAGCGCTGGCGCGAGGCACTCACCGAAGTCACCGCCGAGTTCCAGCAGTTCGCCAGCCTCTACCGTGCGCTGGGCTGGGACGACGCGATCGGTTCGTCCGGCACCAACAAGGCGATCGGCGACATCTGTGCGGCGATGAAACTGACCAAGGGTGCGATCACTGCCGAAGCGTTGCCGGTCGTGCGCGACCGCCTGCTGCAGGCCGACTGCATGGACGCGATCGATCTGCCGGGACTTTCTGCCGAGCGCCGCCCGGTCATTGCAGGCGGCATCCTGATCCTGGAGGCGGCGTTCGATGCGCTGGGACTGCAGCGGCTGATGATCAGCAAGGCGGCGATGCGTGAAGGCGTGCTGTTCGACATGCTCGGTCGCGGCGGCGTCGACGATCCGCGCGAGGCTTCGGTGGTGGCGCTGATGCAGCGCTACGGCATCGACTCCGAGCAGGCCGCGCGCGTGGAGACCACCGCGCTGCGCCTGTTCGACCAGGTCGCCGGGGACTGGCACCTCGACGTGCTCGACCGGCTGATGCTGTCGCGCGCGGCGCGCCTGCACGAACTGGGACTGGCGATCGCGCACAGCCAGTACCACGTGCACGGCGCCTACGTGATCGAGCACTCCGACATCGCCGGCTTTTCCCGCCAGCAGCAGCAGTTCCTGTCCGCACTGGTACGCACCCACCGTCGCAAGGTGCCCAAGGCGGCCTTCGACGCGCTGCCCGATCGTCTGCTCGCGACCGTGCGCCGCAGCGCGCTGCTGCTGCGGATCGCGGTGTTGCTGCATCGGGCGCACGAGGCGGACCCGATTCCGCAACTGGACGCGCGTGCCGATGGCAACAGCCTGACCCTGACGCTGTCGGAGCGATGGCTCGACGCACGCCCGCTGCTGAAAGCCGACCTCGACGGCGAACCCGACGACATTGCCGCGCTGGGGATCGAACTGTGCCGCGCGCAGGCATGAACCCTGCCCGCTGCGCGCGCCCTCACGCCGGGTCGGCCACGGGGCGGCGAGCGGCAAGCCGGTACCAGTCGACCTTTCGGGTCACGACCATGATCGCGCCCAACACCACGAACAGCAGCCCCGACCCCAGTACGAGCGCGTGGTCCTCCGACACCAGCAGCCCGAAGAGCGCGGCGTACAGCGTCGCGAGCATCGCGGCGAACCCCATCGCACGCGGCACGCTTCGAAGCACCGCGACCAGGTAGAACGCGATCAGGCCGATGCAGGCGATGCTTGCCACCAGGTACGCGACGCCGAAGGCGATGTGTTCGCTGAGGCTGACCAGCAACAGGAAGAAGATCGCCAGCGCCAGCCCGACCAGGAAGTACTGGATCGGGTGGATCGGCAGCTGTTTGATCAGCTCGAACAGGAAGAACACCACGAACGTCAGCAGCACGAACAGCAGCCCGTACTTGGTCGCCCGATCGGCCTGGGAATAGACGTTCACAGGGTCCACCAGCGACAGCGCGACCGCGTCGATCCCGTCCGAAAGCACCGTCTCCCCGTCGCGGCGTGATTGCCCGACCACCGTCGGCAAGGGCGCGCCGGCGAGGAACTGCGCCTGCGCCCGCGTGGCCATGGAGGCGATTTCCCATTGCGCGCTGAAGCCGCGGTCGCCGATGTCGCGGGTCCGCGGCAGGAAGCTGCCGCCAAAACCCGGATGCGGCCAGGTCGAGGTGAGCGCGAAACGGTTGCCTGTGCCCAGCGGCACCAGCGCCAGGGACTCGGTCCCGGCCAGCGCGAATTCCAGGCGGGTCTGCAGCCGCACTCGCTTGCCCGCGTCCGGGGCCGCCAGGCGCGCATGCACGCCGGACGCCTCCCGCATCCCCATGCCCTCGTGCAACGCCGTATCCGCCCCATCGACCTGCAGCCGCGGCGCACTCGTAAGCCCGCGCACGTCGGCGATGCCGTAAGCCAGCCACGGCCGTCCGATGGTGCGCGGCTGCAGCGGATCGGGGTCTACCGGAATCGTCGCGTCGAAGCTGGCCTCGGCGAGGCCCTGCCATTCGTAGACACGGACCTCGTGCGGGCCGCGACGGCGGGTCGAGGGACTGATCGCGCCGCCGACCGCCAGGCTGGTCGGAAAGAACGTCCACTGCCGCTCCACCTGCCGGGCCTGCTTGCGCGCAACACCATCCGGGTCCTTTACCTGCACCTCCACGGTCTCGGTATACGGCACAACGAGCACCGGTCCGGCAAACGCCTGGGCGCCGGCATAGCTGCGGCCGACCGCCTGCACCACTTCGGCGCGGTAGGACTGCCGCTCGTGGATGTTCCCGCGCACCAACGACAACGGCACCAGGTTCGCCAGGGTCATTCCAATGACCAGCAACATCTTGATCGACAAACGCATGGGGTCGCTCCGCTGTGGCAAC
>DATHRJ010000188.1:0-1843 GCA_035465455.1 Lysobacter sp. | reverse complement strand
ACCATTGGGAATACCCATACCACAATGATGGATTTCTCCACGAGTTTGGGGTGATTTGGGTACAAGCCAGTCGCATAGTCAATTGCAACACGCGCAGCGATTGAAAGGCCCACGCATATCGCCAAAGCAACGCAGATACGCAGTACGTTCTTGCCGGACATGCCCATTTGCAACCTAACGCTAAGTAGACCCCTCGATGGAGGCGTTAGCGCATGCTGGACGCTGTGCGCCAGCTAAGTCAATCGGGAAAAATCTTATTACCGGAGAGCCTTTACCCAGGTAATGGGTCCGCCACGAGTGGGCGCGGCCGCATTGCTATCAAGCAATTAAGGGGTGCTAAATTTTAGCGCCTCGATCTTGCAGTGTTATCTGTCATTACTGGTGCAAACGCCGCCGGCCCAGCCGTCCTTCGGCTTGATACGATCGGGCGCCATCCACCATTCGCGCAGCACCAGATGATCAACGACGCCATCGACCTCGCCCATTGGCGCGCGCAACTGCAGCGCGACGGGCGGATGCAGGTTGAAAACTACCTGCAGCTGGAGGCGGCCGAGCGCCTGCACGCATGCCTGACGCAAGAGGTGCCGTGGACGCTGGCACTGCGCGATGGCAGCGGGCCGCGCACGATCGACCACGCCGCGTATTCGGCGCTGGATGCCGCGGCGTTGGCGCGATTGCTGCACGACACCGCGGCCGGAGCCCGCGGCTGTGACGGCGACGCCGGGTTCCGCTTCGCCTACGACAGCTACATGATGGTCACCGCGTACAAGGAAGGCCGCGACCCCGGCCTGTTGCTGCACCGGGTGATCGAGTTGTTCAACTCGCCGCAGTACATCGCGTTCGTGCGCGCGCTGACCGGTGACGAGCGCGTGCGCCGGGTCAATGCCCAGGCCACGCGCTACCGACCCGGGCACTTCCTGCGCTACCACACCGATATCGACAGCACCGAAGGCCGGCTGTACGCCTACGTGCTCAACCTGTCGCGCGAGTGGCATGCCGACTGGGGCGGGCTGCTGCAGTTCATCGACGACGATGGCCGCGTGCTCGACAGTTTCCTGCCGCGCTGGAACACGCTGTCGATCTTCGCCGTACCGGCCGGGCACGCGGTGTCGCTGGTCGCGCCTTACGCATCGCAGGACCGGCTCGCGATCACCGGCTGGTTGCTGCTGTAACCGGAGCCATTGCGGGAGCCCAGCGACGCGGGCCGCGCGATGCGCCGTGGCGGGCGTCTCAATGCTAGATTCGATCCGCGGCATTTGCCGCACCTAATAAGGGGAAAGGCATGCGTTGGGGAATCCATGGATGGATGGTGCTGGCCGCGGTGTGGGCCGGTCATGCAGGGGCGATCGGGGTGGGTGGTGCGGACGATCCCTGGGCCGATGTCGCCAACTGCGCCGAGGGCCAGGCGCTGTTGCAGCGGCAACCGCAAGCGGACCCGCAGTACCGGGATTTCGTGCAGGGCTTGTGCGAGTTCGAGGCGTCGCAGCCGCGGCACGATGCCGAAACCATCGCCGCGATCCAGCAATGGCAGCGCGACCATCTCGCCGCGATTGGTCGGCAGGTGCGCACGTTGCTGTCGTCGCGCGATTCACGCGATCAGCTTGCCGCGGCGCTGCTGTTGCCGATGCTGCAGATGCAGGAGCTGCAGGCAGAGGCGTCACCAGCAGAGCCGCAATGGAGCCTTCCGCGGGCCAGTGCGGCATTCGCCGCTGCGCGCACGCTCGCCGCCGCCGACCGCCTGGTCGCCTGGCTTGAGGTGGTGGCGTGCCCGGGCCCGGGCGTCGCTGCCGATCCCGGCTGCGAGCCCGAGGCCGCGCTGGCCCGGCTGCAGCATCTGGACGCC
>DATHRJ010000187.1:0-2116 GCA_035465455.1 Lysobacter sp. | reverse complement strand
AGTGACGCAAAAACGCGGGCGCGCAGCCCGCCGTCAATCGATGCCGAGCTTCTTGAGCTTGTAGCGCAGGGCGCGGAAGGTGATGCCCAGCGAGGCGGCGGTGCGGGTCTTGTTGTAGCGGTTGTCCTGCAGGGCGTGGTTGATCGCGGCGCGCTCGATCTCCTCGATGTACGAGGGCAGGGCGCTGGTGGCGGTGTCGCGCGGGTCGATGGTGCGCGGGTCGACGCCGACGGGGGCCACCGGGCGGGACGCGCCGGCATGGCTGGTGGCATGCGCGGTCGCCGCCGGCAGGCGCAGGTCGCGGGCGCTGAGGCTGTCGCCTTCGGACAGGGCCAGCGCGCGCTCGAGGATGTTTTCCAGTTCGCGCACGTTGCCGGGGAACGGATAGGCCTGCAGCGCGGCCAGCGCGTCCAGCCCGAGCACCGGCGCGGGGCGGTCCAGGCTGGCGGCCAGTCGGGCGAGGATCATCGTCGACAGGCCGGGCAGGTCGCTGACGCGCTCGCGCAGCGGCGGCACGCGCAGCTCGATCACGTTGATGCGGTAGTAGAGGTCCTGGCGGAAGCGGCCATCGGCGACCATCCGCGCCAGGTCCTTGTGGGTGGCCGACAGCACGCGCACATCGACCACGACCTCGGCATTGGCGCCGACCGGACGGATCGATTTTTCCTGGATCGCGCGCAGCAGCTTGACCTGCATCGACAGCGGCAGCTCGGCGACCTCATCCAGGAACAGGGTGCCACCATCGGCGGCCTGGAACAGCCCCGGCTTGTCGATGTGGGCGCCGGTGAAGCTGCCCTTCTTGTGGCCGAAGAACTCGCTCTCCATCAACTCGGTCGGGATCGCGCCGCAGTTGACCGGCACGAACGGGCCCGTGGCGCGGCCGCCTTCGGCATGGATGGTGCGGGCGACGAGCTCCTTGCCGACACCGGACTCGCCGGCGATGTACACCGGCGCCTGGCTGCGTGCCACCTTGGCGATGGTGTTGCGCAGCGAGGTCATCGCCGGCGATTCGCCATACAGCCGCGCGGCGACTGAATCGGTCGCGGCCGGCTTGGTGTCGTGCAGTTCCAGCGCGTGGCGCACCAGGTCGCGCAGTACCGTCAGCTCCACGGGCTTGGCGACGAAGTCGAACGCGCCGGCCTTGAGCGCTTCGATCGCAGACTCGACGTTGCCGAACGCTGTGATCATGGCCACCGGGGTGCTGGGGTGGTTCTGGCTGATCTCGGCGACCAGATCCAGGCCGGAGCCGTCCGGCAGGCGCATGTCGGTCAGGCACAAATCGTAATGGTTGCCGGACAGTTGGCGTCGCGCATCGCCGAGCGTGGATGCGGTATCGCAGCGCAGGCCCATGCGGCCGAGCGTCATGACCAGCAGCTCGCGGATATCGCGTTCATCGTCGACTATCAATGCACTGCGGGATTCGGTCATTCGTTCCTCCACCTTCACGATATCTTAAGCTTTCTGCCCGGCCAAGCTGTTATGCAGCGCACAGCTGGGGAGGTGGGGCAGAGACGGTGGCGCATTCAGCAAAGTCACGGCGAAGCCGTGGCGGCGCCGGCCAGCCCGGTCCGACGTTTCCCGCCGCTGGCCGCAACCACGCCGCACAACCGGATGCGGAAGCAACTGCCGCCGCCGGGCAGGGCGACGTATTCCAGCGAGGCCTGGTTGGCGCGGCAGAGCTCGCGCGCGATGTACAGGCCCAGGCCGGTGCCGTGCGCGGAGGTGGTGAAAAACGGCTTGAACAGCTGGCGGACCACGCGTTCGGGGATGCCGGGGCCGCGGTCGCGCACGTCGATCATCGGCTGCTGCTGGTCATCCACGTGCGCGTGCAGGCTGATCCGCGCGGGGGTGCCGGGTAGGCGCCCGTACAGCAATGCGTTGTGCACCAGCACTGTCAGCACTTGATGCAACTGGCGCGGATCGACCAGCGCGGCGATCTGCGGTTTGCTGCCGCGGGACTCCAGGGTGTCGTGCTCCAGTGGGTGGCTGGCGCGGTATTCGTCGACGAACTGCGCGGCCATCGCCACCAGCTCGACGTATTCGAGCTAGGCCGGCTGGCGGCGCGCCAGGCCGAGCACGTTCTCGTTGATGCGGTTCATGCGGGTGCCCTGTTGGC
>DATHRJ010000186.1:0-13030 GCA_035465455.1 Lysobacter sp. | reverse complement strand
CGCCGGCACCCGAGGCCTGTTCGCTGCGCACGGTATCGGAACTCTGCATCGCCCCGACCACGGTGCCGCTGTCGGCACGGGTGCCATCGGCATGGCCCTTGGGTGCGGGTGCCCCGGCATCGCTGATCGCGCCGCCCTCGTCGGAGGCGACCACGCGGTCGTCCGGCGCCGGGTCCTGGCTGCCGACCCCTTTGCTCGGCTGCGCCTTGGCCGGCGCGCCGCCATGATGGTGGCCGGTGTCCTGGCCCTCGGCGCGCTGCGGCATCGAGGGGTCGATCTCGAATTCGGCCAGGATCGCGCCGGTGTTGATCACATCCCCGGGCTCGCCGGCGAGCTTGACCACCTTGCCCGACACCGGCGACGGCACGTCGACCACGGCCTTGGCGGTTTCCATCGACACCAGCGCGTCGTCGAGCCTGATCGTGTCGCCGACCTTGACCGCCCATTCGACGATCGTCGCGTCGGGCAGGCCTTCGCCGAGGTCGGGGAGATGGAACTTCTTGGTGTCGGTCATGGCGATCCTTGGTCGGTGCTCGCGGACGCCGCGGCGCCGGTGCTTTGTGGTGGGGACAGTGCGGGCGTCAGCTGCAGGCCATCGCCCGCCGCGCGGCGGCGACGATGCGCTCCACGCTCGGCAGGTACTTCATCTCGAGCCGGAACAGCGGGATGTGGGTGTCGTAGCCGGTGACGCGCTCGACCGGCGCGACCAGGTCGAACATCGACTCCTCGGCCAGGCGCGCGGCGATCTCGGCACCGAAACCGGCGGTCTTGGGCGCCTCGTGCACGATCACGCAGCGGCCGGTCCTGCTGACCGATTCGGCGATCGTGGCGAAATCCAGCGGGCGCAGCGTCGCCACGTCGATCACCTCGCAGCTGATGCCTTCCTCGGCCAGCTGCTCGGCTGCTTCCAGCGTCTCCTTGACCTGCGCGCCCCAGGTCACCAGGGTCAGGTCGCTGCCATCGCGCAGCACGTAGCACACGTCCAGCGGCAGCGCCTCGACGTCGTCGGGCACGAGTTCCTTGTACTGGCGGTAGATGCGCTTGGGCTCGAAGAAGATCACCGGGTCGGGATCGCGGATCGCGGCCAGCAGCAGCCCGTAGGCGCGCGCCGGCGACGACGGCATCACCACGCGCAGGCCCGGCACGTTGGTGAAGATCGACTCGTTGGCCTCGCTGTGGTGCTCCGGCGCGCGGATGCCGCCGCCCCACGGCACGCGCAGCACCATCGGGCAGTGCAGGCGGCCGCGGGTGCGATGGCGCATGCGCGCGGCGTGGCAGACGATGAAGTCGACCATCGGGTACATGAAGCCGTCGAACTGGGCTTCGGCGACCGGCTTCATGCCCTGCGATGCCAGGCCGACGGTGAGGCCCGCGATCGTGGTCTCGTCCAGCGGCGTGTCGAGCACGCGCTGGGTGCCGAACGTCGCCGACAGTCCCGCGGTGGCGCGGAACACGCCGCCATTGACGCCGACGTCCTCGCCCAGCACCAGCACGCTGTCGTCGTTGCGCATCTCGTAGGCCAGGGCCTGGGTGATCGCCTCGATCAGCGTGATCGCCGCAGGTGCGGCAACTTCCTTGGCGGCGCTCATGCGCGACCCTCCGCGGCCAGCACGGCGGCGCGGTGCGCCTGCACGTCCGGTGGCATGTCGGCGTAGAGGTAGTCGAACATCGCCTCGACCGGCTGCACCGGGGTTTCCAGGTAGGCGTTGATCTCGACGTCGACGCGCTTGCCGCAGTCCTCGGCCCAGGCCTTTTCCTCGTCCTCGCTCCACAGCTTGTGCGCGGTGAGGTAGGTGCGCAGGCGCGGGATCGGGTCGCGTGTCCACGCGTCCTTGACCTCGGCCTCGTCGCGGTAGCGGCGCGCGTCGTCGGCAGTGGTGTGGTCGTGCAGGCGGTAGGTCATGAACTCGATCACGCTGCCGCCTTCGCCGTTGCGCGCGCGCTCGGTGGCACGGCGCATGCCCTCGAGCACCGCGATCAGGTCGTTGCCGTCGACCTGCAGGCAATGCAGGCCGCCGGCGATGCCTTTCTGCGCGAGCGTTTTGGCGCCGGTCTGGGCCGAACGCGGGACCGAGATCGCCCAGCCGTTGTTGATCACGCACAGCACCAGCGGCGAGGTGTAGGCGCCGGCGGAATTGAGCGCGGCGTAGAAGTCGGTCTTGGAGGAGCCACCGTCGCCGCAGCAGGCCACCGCGATGCGCTTCTGCTTGCGCAGCTTGAACGACAGCGCCGCGCCGGCGGCCATCAGGCACTGGGTCGAGATCGGCACGCACCACGGGTAGTCGTGCTGCGCCCCGGAGAAATCGTTGCCGCGCTCGTCGCCGCCCCAGTACATCAGCACCTCGCGCGGCAGCACGCCGCGCATGAACTGCGCGCCGTACTCGCGGTAGCTCGGCGCGAACACGTCTTCGGGCTGCATCGAGGCGCCGATGCCGACGTGGGTGGCCTCGTGGCCGAGGCTGGCGGCGTAGGTGCCGAGCTTGCCGGTGCACTGCAGTGCGATCGACTTGGTGTCGAACACGCGCACGAACAGCATCTGCTTGAACAGCGGCAGCAGCGCCTTGGGATCGGAGAAGGCGGGCGGCAACTCGGCGACGGTCCGGCCGTCGGCACCGAGGTATTGCAGGTACTCGATTTCAAACTGCGCAGCGACGGTCATCGCGGAATCCTGGACGCAAACGAAGCCCTGATCATACCCACTGCGGCGTTAACCGGTCTTGCGCGCCGCGGCAACCGCGCCCCCGCGGCACGATCTTTCCCGGCCGCGATCGGCGCGGCCGGCCTGCGGCTCGCGCACCTGCGGGCGTGGCGGCAAGGGCGTGCCCGGCCCGCGGACAAAACCGCCGATGCGCTACCCTTTGCGGCTTGGCAGGAGAACGTTGCATGAGCGTCGACAAGAACGAACTGGCGAACCAGCGCGCGCTGGAAGCCAGCATCCACACCGACCTTTCCGGGCGCATGAGCTACGCCGGCTACCTGCATCTGGACCGCCTGCTTTCGGCGCAGCAGCGGTTGTCGGATCCGCCGCAGCACGACGAGATGCTGTTCATCGTCCAGCACCAGGTCTCGGAGCTGTGGATGAAGCTCATGATCCACGAGCTCAAGGCCGCGGTCGCGCACCTGCAGGCCGACGAACTGGGCGCCTGCCAGAAGATCTTCGCGCGCTGCAAGAACATCCTGCGCCAGCTCACCGAGATGTGGTCGGTGCTGGAGACGCTGACGCCGTCGGACTACATGCAGTTCCGCGAGATCCTGGGGCCGTCCTCGGGATTCCAGTCGCTGCAGTACCGCACCATCGAATTCCTGTTGGGCAACAAGAACGCGGCGATGCTCAAGGTGTTCGCGCACGACCCGCAGGCCGAGGCCGAGCTGCGCGCGGTGCTGGAAGCGCCGAGCCTGTACGACGCGGCGCTGGCCTGGCTGGCGCGCCACGGCCATGACGTCCCGCAACACCTGCTGGCGCGCGACTGGTCGCAGCCGCGTGGCTCGGACCCGGCGCTGCTGCCGGTGTTCGAGCGCATCTACGAGGACACCGACGCGCACTGGCAGGCCTATCACCTGTGCGAGGACCTGGTCGACATCGAAAGCCAGTTCCAGCTGTGGCGTTTCCGCCACATGCGCACGGTGATGCGCATCATCGGCTTCAAACGCGGCACCGGCGGCTCCAGCGGCGTGGGCTTCCTCAAGCAGGCACTGGAGCTGACGTTCTTCCCGGAGCTGTTCGAGGTGCGCACCCGCATCGGCGGTGGCGACAGCTACGGCGCCTAGCGGGCGGCGACTCGGCTGGGCGACGCGCATTGCTGCGCCGCATCAATACGGCTCCGGTTTGACTAACCGGACTCGCAACGGTTACACCTTGCGTCGATTTTGCCTTCCGCCGTCGCGCCAAAAACGAAAATCCGCATTGATCACGGCCATCGATGGCCAGCAGGAGTCCGTCATCCATGAGTTCCACTGATTACTCAGCCGAAGGGGGCAAGACCTTCCTCGGCCACCCACGCGGCCTGTTCGTGCTGTTCTTCGCCGAAATGTGGGAGCGGTTCTCCTACTACGGCATGCGCGCGATCCTTATCTTCTACCTGCTGCAGCACTGGCTGTTCGCGGAGGAGAAGGCCTATGTCATCTACGGTGCGTACACCGCGCTGGTGTACATCACCCCGGTAGTCGGCGGCTACCTCGCCGATCGCTGGCTCGGGCAACGCAAGGCGGTGCAGTTTGGCGCGATCTTGCTGGTGATCGGCCACGGCCTGATGGCGTTCGAGGGCAGCGGCGGCCAGGACTCACCGATGCTCAATGTGTTCTGGCTGGCACTGGCGTTCATCATCATGGGCGTCGGTTTCCTCAAGGCGAACATCTCGGTGCTCGTCGGCCAGTTGTACGGCCAAGGCGACCCGCGCCGCGACCCGGCCTTCACGATCTTCTACATGGGCATCAACCTGGGTGCCTTCCTGGGCGCGCTGATCGTCGGCTATCTCGGCCAGACGTGGGGCTGGGGCTGGGGCTTCGGCGCTGCCGGCGTCGGCATGCTGCTGGGACTGATCGTGTTCATCTGGGGCAAGCCGTACCTGCTCGGCCACGGCGAGGCGCCCGATGCGGTGGAACTCCAGCGTCCGGTGATGGGCGTGTCGCGGGAATGGCTGATCTACCTGTCCGCGCTGGTCGGGGTGGTGATCGTGTGGGGCCTGGTGCAGTACCAGTCCGTCGTGGGCGGGCTGCTGGGCTTCACCGGCGCGGCCGTGGTCGCCTACCTGCTGTATACGTCGGTGGCCAAGCTCGACAAGGTCGATCGCGACCGGATCCTCGCGGCGCTGTTCCTGATCGCGCTGCAACCGCTGTTCTGGGCGCTGTTCGAACAGGCCGGTTCGTCGCTCAACGTCTATACGGATGGGCAGGTCAACCGCAACATCTTCGGCTGGGAGGTTCCCGCCTCGATGTTCCAGTCGCTCAACTCTGCCTACATCATCCTGCTGGCGCCGGTGTTCGCCTGGCTGTGGCTATGGCTTGCCAAGCGCGGCTGGGAGCCTTCGACCCCGGCCAAGTTCGGCCTCGGCCTGATCCAGCTCGGTGCCGGCTTCCTGGTGCTGGTCGCCGGCGTGCTGGCGACGGCCACCGGCGACCTGACCCCGGTGATCTTCATCTTCCTGATCTACCTGCTGCACACCATGGGCGAGTTGTGCCTGTCGCCGGTCGGCTTGTCGGCAATGACCAAGCTTGCGCCGGCGAAACTGATGAGCCTGATGATGGGCACCTGGTTCCTGTCGTCGGCGGGCGGCAACTTCATCGGCGGCCTGATCGCGCAGGCGACCAGCGGCCATGGCGGCGAAGTCGACGTCGACGCGGGCGCGGTGATCATGGATGTCTACAGCAAGATCGGCTGGCTCGCGGTCGGCGTCGGCGTCGCCGTGATCCTGGTATCGCCGTTCATCAAGCGACTGATGCACGAGGATGTCGACAACGCGCACCATGATCGGATCCTGGCCGGGCAGCGCGCGCTCGCCGAACCGGCCGCGGCGGGTACGCGTACGGACCAGGAACTGCTGTGACCTGATCGCTCCATTGCGGTGATACAAACCAGAACGGCGGCCCTCGGGTCGCCGTTCTGGTTTATTGGCTTCGTTGGCGTTGGCGTTGCATTCGGCTTCCGCCGCGATCTGAAATCATTCGCTTGCAGCGCTTCCGGATCGCGGCTGAAGCGGCTCCATCCAACGACCGGGATTACCGCAACGGCCTAGCCTCGAAAAGCCACACAGCCCAGCGACTCAGCCCTCCGCAGCGGGTTCCGCCTCGGCCTGGAGCTCGAGTTCGTCCAGGCGGTCCAGCAGGCGGAACAGCAGCGCGCGCTCCGATGCATCCATGCCGTCGAACAACCGCTGCTCGAAGGCCAATGCCAGCGGCGCGATTTCATCGTAGATCGCATAACCGGATGCCGACAGGCGGAGCACCGAGCGGCGGCGATCCTCGCCATGGAGTTCGCGCTCGACCTGCTTGGCTTCGACCAGTCGCGCCACCGCCCGGCTGACCGCGACCTTGTCCATGGCCGTGCGCTGGGCGACTTCGTTGGCCGAGACGTCCGGATAGCGCCCGAGCACCGCCATCACCCGCCATTCGGTCACGCCCAGACCGTAGCGTTGCGAGTACATCCGGGAGATCGCGCTGCTGAGCCGGTTGGACAGCACCGACAGCCGATAGGGCAGGAAGGTTTCCAGGTCGAGTTCGGCGTGGCCGGCTCTCGGATCCGCGACCGGGCTGTTCATGGTGAATCGGCCTTGCTTATGGTTTCATCTGAAACTATAACGTCAATACGCCAGTTCCTCGCAATGGCCCGTGCACCCCTGCACCGGCGTCCAGAGAACACCAGGAGTCACCCATGAGCGCGCAACCCAACCTTGGCATGCAGGTCACCACGTTCGAGAACCCGCTCGGCATCGACGGTTTCGAATTCGTCGAGTTCGCCGCGCCCGAGGGCCAGCGCGAGCTCCTGCACGACTACTTCCGCAAGATGGGCTTCACCGCGGTGATGCACCACAAGACCCGGCCCATCACCCTGTATCGCCAGGGCGGAGTCAACTTCCTGGTCAACGAGGACCCCGACAGCTTTGCCGCCGATTTCGCCAAGGCCCACGGCCCCAGCGCCTGCGGCTTCGCGATCCGTTTCCGCAAGCCGGCCGACGAGGTCTGCAAGGCGGTGCTGGGCAACGGCGGCGAGGCGATCGACCACAAGCCCGAGACGAAGGCCGTCGACGCACCGGTGGTCAAGGGCATCGGCGACTGCATGCTGTACCTGGTCGACCGCTACGGCGACAACGGCAGCATGTACGACCAGTTCCTGCCGATCCAGGGCGCCGAGCAGAACCCGAAGGGCTTCGGTCTGACCTTCATCGACCACCTCACCCACAACCTGTACTTCGGCAACATGCAGAAGTGGTCGGATTACTACGAGCGTTTGTTCAACTTCCGCGAGATCCGCTACTTCGACATCAAGGGCGCCAAGACCGGTCTGGTGTCCAAGGCGATGACCGCGCCCGACGGCGTGGTGCGCATCCCGCTCAACGAGTCCAACGACCCGAAGTCGCAGATCAACGAATACCTCGACAGCTACAAGGGCGAGGGCATCCAGCACATCGCCTGCTTCACCGACGACATCTACACCACGGTCGAGGCGATGCGCGCGCAGGGCGTCGAGTTCCTCGACACCCCCGACACCTACTTCGAGGTGATCGACCAGCGGGTGCCGAACCATGGCGAGGACGTGGCGCGGCTGGCGCGCAACAAGATCCTGATCGACGCCGACGCCGAGACCAAGACCCGCCTGCTGCTGCAGATCTTCACCACCAATGCGATCGGGCCGATCTTCTTCGAGATCATCCAGCGCAAGGGCAACGAGGGCTTCGGCGAAGGCAATTTCCAGGCGCTGTTCGAGAGCATCGAGCGCGACCAGATGAAGCGCGGGGTGTTGTAAGGCCTCCACCGGCACCCGAAACCCATCCCGAACCTCTGCCGCAGGGCGAGGGGCTTCAAGCCGAGCGAACCTCATGAACATCGCCGCCAACGACAGCAATGCAACCGCCAACCACCGCGCCGACGACAACGTCGTCGCGCTGGACGAATTCCGCGAGCCGACCGCCACGCTGGAATACATGAGCGGCTTCGGCAACGAGTTCGCCACCGAGGCGGTCGCCGGCACCTTGCCGGTCGGGCAGAACTCGCCGCAGCGGGTCGCCCATGGCCTGTATGCCGAGCAGCTCTCCGGGACCGCGTTCACCGCGCCGCGCGCGCAGAACCGGCGCAGCTGGTTGTACCGGATCCGTCCGGCGGCGATGCACGGCCCGTTCGCGCCGTTCGCGCAGCCGCGGCTGCACAACGGGTTCGACGCCGGTCCGGTCACGCCCGACCAGCTGCGCTGGGACCCGTTGCCGATGCATGCCACGGCGACCGATTTCGTCGAGGGCCTGTTCACCGTGGCCGGCAACGGCGGTCCGGCCGGCCAGTCCGGCATCGGCGTGCACCTGTATGCCGCCAACGCCTCGATGCAGGGCCGCTACTTCTACGACGCCGACGGCGAGTTGCTGATCGTGCCGCAGCAGGGTCGGCTGCACATCGCCACCGAGATGGGCGTGCTGGAAATCGAACCGCAGGAGATCGCGGTGATTCCGCGCGGGGTCCGCTTCCAGGTGTCGCTGCCCGATGGGGAAGCGCGCGGCTACGTCTGCGAGAACTTCGGCGCGTTCCTGCGCCTGCCCGACCTCGGGCCGATCGGCAGCAACGGGCTGGCCAACCCGCGCGACTTCCTCACCCCGACGGCCGCCTACGAGGACCGGGACGGCGCGTTCGAACTGATCGCCAAGTTCCAGGGCCACCTGTGGCGTGCCGACATCGGCCACTGCCCGCTCGACGTGGTCGGCTGGCACGGCAATTTCGCGCCGTACAAGTACGACCTGCGGCACTTCAACGCGATCGGCTCGATCAGCTTCGATCATCCCGATCCGAGCATCTTCCTGGTGCTGACCTCCCCGAGCGACACCCCCGGGGTCGGCAACCTCGACTTCGCGATCTTCCCGCCGCGCTGGCTGGTCGCCCAGCACACGTTCCGTCCGCCGTGGTTCCACCGCAACATCGCCAGCGAGTTCATGGGCCTGGTGCACGGCGCCTACGACGCCAAGGCCGAGGGCTTCGTGCCGGGTGGCTGCTCGCTGCACAACTGCATGACCGGCCACGGCCCGGACGCGGCCACGTTCGAGAAGGCAAGCAGCGCCGACCTCGCGCAGCCGGACGTGATCCAGGACACGATGGCCTTCATGTTCGAGACCCGCGCGGTGATCCGCCCGACCCGCCAGGCACTGGACGCGCCACAGCGCCAGCGCGACTACCAGGCGTGCTGGGCCGGGCTGCAGAAGCACTTCGTCGACCCCTCGCGCTGACGGTCGCGGGGCACGTTCCCCGCACTGCGCACCACGCCGCTTCGCGCATCGTTCACGGCGCGTGGTTAGGCTGCGCGCTCCGATCAGGGGGACGCGTGCGATGAAGTTGACTGTGCCGATGTCGATCCTGCTGCTGGCCACGGTGGTCGGCTGCGCCGATCGCGCGCCGCCAGCGCCGGCCGATCCCGCCGCTGCCGTCGTCCTCGACCGCGCTGCCGATGATGTGCCACCGGCGACCGCGCCGGCCGAGGCCACCGCGGCACTGCGTGCCAACGGCGCGATCACCGCCGATGGTGCGATCAGCTTCGCCGGCTTCGGCACGGTGCGTTTCGGCGCGACCGAGCAGGCGGTGCGCGAGGCCTGGGGCAACGTCCTGGATTCCTTGCCGGCCGATGAGCCCGGCGGCTGCCATTACCTGCTTCCGCAGTCGCGCCCCGGACGCAGTGGCTACGGTGTCGGGTTCATGTTCGAGGGCGAGCGCTTCGTACGCGTGGATGTCGACAGCAGCGATATCGTCGCGCCTGGCGGCGGGCGCATCGGCATGAGCACCACCCAGATCGGCAGCCTGTATCCGGGCCCGATCGATCGGCAATCACACAAGTATGTCGAGGGCGGGCGCTACCTGCGCATCACCGATCCGGCCGGCGGCGACGGCGTGCTGCTGTTCGAGACCGATGCCGGCGGCCGGGTGACCGAATGGCGCGTCGGCGTGCCGCCCCAGGTCGATTACGTCGAGGGTTGTTCCTGACCGCGTCGAGCGCTTAGCCTGCACGTGTGCGAACCGCAGCCGCATGCCGCCACCGGCATGCGCGAGCGACTCATCAGACCAGGGGATATGTGATGTTCGAAGCTGTCGGCTTGTTCGTGCTGGGCCTAGCGCTGCTGGCGCTGGGTGGCGATTCGGTGGTCAAGGGTGCCGCGGGGCTGGCGCGCCATTTCGGCGCCTCGCCGTTCGTCGCCGGCCTGGTGCTGGTCGCGTTTGCGACCTCGCTGCCGGAAATCGCGGTCAATGTGCATGCCATCCTTCGCGGCCAGCAGGGCCTGGCGTTGGGCAACGCGGTCGGCAGCAACATCGTCAACTTCGGCCTGACCCTCGGCGCGGCCGCGCTCGCCGCGCCGATCCTGGTGCGCTGGCGCGCGCTGAACCCGATGCTGCTGGTGCTGATCGGCGGCACCGTGGCGGTGATCGTGATGGGCCTTGACGGGGTGCTGTCGCGGATCGAAGGCGTGACGTTGCTGCTGGCATTCGTCGCCACGATCGCCTACGCGATGCTGCGCAGCCCGCACGAGAGTCCCGAACTGCAGGAGGAGGTGGCCGCCTTTGCGCGCACCGGCACCGACCTGGGCCTCAATCTGCTGCGGTTCGCCGTCGCCGCGGCGCTGCTGTATTTCGGTTCGCGCCTGATCGTGGTGAACGCGCCAATCCTCGGGGTGGCCATGGGCATGACCATGCTGCTCACCGGGCTGATCCCGGTGGCGATCGGCACCGCGCTGCCGGAGGTCGCCGCGGCGGTGTTCGCCGCCCGGCGCGGGCAGGGCGACATGGTGGTCGGCCACGTGATCGGCTCCCGCGTGGTCAATCTGCTGGCGATCGTCGGCGGCATGGCGGCGTTCAACGCACTGCCGCTGCCGGCTTCGTTCGTGCGCCTGGAACTTCCCGCGGCGCTGGTCCTCACTCTGATGCTGGTGCCGATGGTGCGCGGCGACCTCAGCATCAGCCGGCGCGAGGGCGGCGTGCTGCTGGTCGCGTTCGTGGGCTGGCTGGCGCTGGAACTGCTGTACCTCAACGCCTGAGGCTGGATTCCCGGCGGCGCCGGTTACTCGCGCGGAGGTGCCTGGTCCCGCCCCGCAGCTGGGGTTTCGTCCGCGCGCGCCGGCGTGGGCTGGTCTGCGATGGGTTGTTCGGGACGCTGTTCCGGGTGCAGTTTCAAAGCCGCGCGCGCCATCAGGTGCGCGCTGATCGGCGCGGTGATGAACAGGAACAGGGTGATCAGGATCTCGCGCAGGCCCAACCCGTCGCCGAGCAGGGCGTGGTAACCGATCGATGCGACCAGGATGCAGCCGACCCCGAGCGTGGTCGCCTTGGTCGGTCCGTGCAGGCGCTTGAAGAAGTCGGACAACTTCACCAGGCCGAATGAGCCCACCAGCACGAAGAACGTGCCGGTCGCCAGCAGCGCGACCATGACCAGCTCGAACACGGCGGTCCCGGGCAACGCGTTCATTCGACGATGTCCCGGCGCAGTACGTACTTGCTCAGCATCACGGTGCCGACGAAGCCGAGCATCGCGATGGTCAGCGCGGCCTCGAAATACACCGCGGAACGCAGGTACATCCCGAACAGCATCAGCGCCGCGATGGTGTTCACGTACAGCGTGTCGAGGGCGAGGATGCGGTCCGGCACGCTGGGGCCGCGCAGCAGGCGCCACAGGCTCAACAGCATTGCCAGCCCGACGGCATGCAGCGATACCAGCACGGCGGTCTCGATCACGGGAAAATCTCCTTGAGCGGGGCCTCGTAGCGCTCCCGGATGGTGGCAAGCAAGGCCGGCGCATCCTTCAGGTTGAAGCAGTGGACCAGCAGGTGGCGCTGGTCGTGGCTGAGCTCGGCCGAGACCGTGCCGGGGGTCAGGGTGATGATGCTCGCCAGCGCGGTGATCGCATGGATATTGGTCAGCTCCAGCGGCAGCCAGACGAAAGTCGGGGTGAGCACGCGCTCCGGGCCGAGGATGCGGCGCGCGACCTCGATGTTGGACAGCACGATGTCCCACGCCACGCGCCGGGTCAGCACCAGGATCATGGCAACGCGGCCGAAATGCGCGCGCTCGGGCTGCAGGTAGGCGGCCAGCAACGGCAGCGTCAGTGCGAGGATCGCGCCGAGCAGCAGCTGCCCGATGCTCAACTGCGCGACCAGCAGCAGCCACAGCACGAACACCGCGCCGCTGAGCGGAGGCGAGGGCAGGAAACGCTTCATGGCGACGGGGCCCGGCGCTGCGGCGCGGCATCACGGGCCGCCTGGATGTATGCGGCCGGTTGCAGCAGTTGCGCCGCCGTTGCCTGGGTGTAGGCGACCACCGGTCCGCCAGCCAGCACCAGCGCGAGCCCATAGCCCAGCAGCAACGCGGCCGCGGCGACCTGCAGGCGCTGCGGTGCGGGTGCGGCCGCAACATCCCCGGGCCACGGCTGGGCACGCCAGAACAACTGGCTCCCGGAGCGCGCGAGTGCCCCCAGCGCCATCAGGCTGGTGACCAGGACCACGGCCCAGACCCAGGCGCGCGATGGCGCTGGCACGGCGTCAAGCAGCATCAGCTTGCCGATGAACCCCGACAGTGGTGGCAGGCCGGCCACCGACATCGCCCCCACGCCGAACAGCAGCCCCAGCAACCCCGCGTGTCGCAACGGACCGGCGTAGTCGAGGTGGTCGCCGACGCGGCCGCGCTGCTGGCCGATGAGGTCGACCACCAGGAACAGGCCCGAGGTGACGAACGTGCTGTGCGGCAGGTAGTAGAGCCCCGCGGCGATCGATGCCGGTGTCGCCAGTGCGAAGGCGATGAACAATGTCGCCGCCGAGGCGATCACCAGGTACGCCACCTGCATGCGCATCGTCGACGCGGCCAGGGCGCCCAGGCTTGCCAGCACCAGCGTGAGCGCACCGGCCGGCAGCAGCCATTCCCACGCCCAGTCGGCCAGCAGGCCCGCCTGGCTGCCGAATACCAGCGTATACACCCGCAGCACTCCGTAGATCCCGACCTTGGTCATGATCGCAAACAACGCCGCGACCGACGCTGGCGCGCGCGCGTAGGCATTGGGTAGCCACAGGTACAGCGGCAGCAGCGCGGCCTTGGCGCAGAACACCACCAGCAGCAACCCCGACGCGGCGCGGATCAAGGCGACATTGGCCGGTTCCGCCTGGGACACGCGCAACGCCATCTCGGCCATGTTGAGCGTGCCCAGCAGGCCGTACAGCAGCCCCAGCGCGATCAGGAACAGGGTCGACGCGGTGATGTTGAACACCACGTAGTGCAGGCCGGCGCGCATCCGCGGCCCGCGCCCGCCGCTGAGCAGCAGCCCGTAGGACGCGATCAGCATCACCTCGAAGAACACGAACAGGTTGAA
>DATHRJ010000185.1:0-1821 GCA_035465455.1 Lysobacter sp. | reverse complement strand
CTCGATGTAGACCATGTCGCCCAGTTGCGCCTGGGCATGGTCGGTGATGCCGACGGTGGCGGTGCCCTCGTCGTCATAACGCACCCACTCGTGGCTTTCCCGGTACAGCAGTTCGGCTGGACTTTCGCGCATTGTCTCGCTCCCTCTGCGCGGTCCCGCGCGTGCAATTCTAGCACCCCGATTGGAACGCTAACCAGCATTTGACTATTACAGGGCATTAAAGAATGCCGTCGCAGACCTTGCCGTTGCGGACGAAAGGCGGCCGCACGACGCGCGCCGGCAGCGCCTTGCCGCGAACATCCACGGTGCAGTCGTCGCCGGTTGCGACCGGCACCCGCGCAAACGCGATCGCCCGCTGCAGCGTCGGCGAGAAACTGCCGCTGGTGATGACGCCGGCACCGGCCGGCGTGGACACCGCCTGGCCGTGGCGCAACACGCCGCGAGCCTCCAGCACCAGCCCCACCAGCTTGTTGCGCAGTCCCGCGGCCAGCTGCCGCTCCAGCGCTGCGCGGCCGATGAAGGCGCGCTCGTCGTCCATCGCCACCGTCCAGGCCAGGCCGGACTCCAGCGGACTCACGTCCTCGTCCATGTCCTGGCCGTAGAGGTTCATGCCCGCCTCCAGCCGCAGGGTGTCGCGGGCGCCGAGGCCGCAGGGCTCGACGCCCGCAGCCAGCAGGCGGTTCCAGAAGTCCCCGGCCTGCCCGTCCGGCAACATGATTTCGTAACCGTCCTCGCCGGTGTAGCCGGTGCGGGCGATGAACCACTCGCCGTGCGCGACGGCATTGAACGGCTTGATCCCGGCCAAGCGTTCCACCGCCTCCGCCGGCAGCAGCCCATGGGTCTTGTCGCGCGCCCGCGGTCCCTGCACGGCGATCATGGCCAGGCCGGGCTGCTCGGCCACCTCGACGTCGAAGTCGGCGGCCTGGCGCCGCAGCCAGGCCAGGTCCTTGTCGCGGGTGCCGGCGTTGACCACGGTGCGGAACCACTCCTCGTCCATGAAATAGGTGATCAGGTCATCGATGACGCCGCCGGACTCGTTGAGCATGCAGCTGTACAGCGCTTTGCCGGGTGTCTGCAGGCGCGCCACGTCGTTGGCCAGCAGCTGCGACAGAAAGGCGCGAACCCGCGGCCCGCGCAGGTCGACGATGGTCATGTGCGAGACGTCGAACATGCCGGCGTCATTACGCACCTGGTAGTGCTCGTCGATCTGCGAGCCGTAGTTGATCGGCATGGCCCAGCCGACGAACTCCACCATGCGGGCACCGGCGGCCAGGTGTGCTTCATGGAGCGGTGTCTGGCGCACGGTCAGCTCCGCAGCTCCAGCTTCGCGCCCAGTGGCAGTTCGCGGAAACGCTTGCCGGTGGCGGCGAATAGCGCGTTGGCCACCGCCGGCGCAATCGGCGGCACGCCGGGCTCGCCGACCCCGGACGGCGGCGCCTCGCTGTCCACCAGGTGGATGCGCGTGTCAGGCGTCTGGCCGATGCGCAGCACGCGATAGTCGTTGTAATTGCCCTGCACGATGCGCCCCTTGGCGGCGGTGATTTCGCTGTCGCGCGTCAGGCTCAGGCCGAAGATCACCGCGCCCTCCTGCTGCGAGCGCACGCGGTCGGCATTGACGTAGGTGCCGCAGTCGATCGCCAGGTCCACCCGCGGCACGCGCCAGCTGCCGTCCTCCTCCACCGCGACCTCGACCACGGCGGCGATGTAGCTGAGGAAACTGTACTGCGCGGCGATGCCCAGGCCATGGCCCGGCGGCAGCTGCCGGCCCCAGCCGGCGCGCTCGCTCACCCGCTCGATGACGTGGCGCAGGCGCGCGGTCTG
>DATHRJ010000184.1:0-2741 GCA_035465455.1 Lysobacter sp. | reverse complement strand
CCCGCGCCACGTAGTCCTTCGGGTCCATGCCGGCGGCGGTGGCGTCCTTGACCACCTGCATCGGGTGCGTCTTGAGCTGCGGCGCCGACGGCAGCCAGCCCATGCGCTAGGCGCGCACGTTGAAATCGATCAGGCTGCCGCGGTAGTTCTCGGCGTTGGCGAGCGGCGACAAAATCTCGGACACCTTCACCTGCTCATAGCGCCACTGGTCGGTGTGCGCGTAGAAGAATGAAGTCGAGTTCTGGTGCCGCGGCGGACGCGCCCAGTCGAGCGCGAACGCGAGTGCGGTCCAGCCGGTCTGCGGCCGCAGCTTTTCCTGGCCGACGTAGTGCGACCAGCCGCCGCCGGACTGGCCGATGCAGCCGCACATCACCAGCAGCGAGATGATGCCGCGGTAGCTCATGTCCATGTGGTACCAGTGGTTGAGGCCGGCCCCCAGGATCACCATCGAGCGGCCGTTGGTGGCCTCTGCGTTGGCGGCGAACTCGCGCGCCACCTGGATGATCGCCTGGCGCGGCACGCCGGTGACCTTCTCCGCCCAGGCGGGCGTGAACGGCGTCTCGTCGTCGAAATCGGTGGCGACGTTGCCGCCGCCGAAACCGCGGTCGAGCCCGTAGTTGGCGCAGTACAGGTCGAACACCGTCGCCACGCGCATCGTGCCGCCACCGGCGAGCGCGATCTGCCGCACCGGCACGTTGCGCATCAGGATGTCGTCGTGCGCAGTGGCCACGAAGTCGTGCGCCGCGGTGCCGCCGAAGTAGGGGAAGGCGACGGAGGCGATCGCGTCGTGGGCGTCGGCGAAGGTGATACGCAGGCGGGTGTCCTTGCCGGTGCCGTCGCGTTCCTCCAGGTTCCACTTTCCCTGCTCGCCCCAGCGGAATCCGGCCGACCCCAGTGGCGCCACCGGTTCATTGCTGGCCTCGTCGATCGCCACCGCCTTCCAGTCGGGGTTGTTGCTCTCGCCCAGCCCGTCCACCAGGTCGGCCGCACGCAGCAGGCGGTCCGGGACCAGCCGTCCGTCGCGCTCGACCAGGGTCACCAGCAGCGGGAAGTCGGAATAGCGGCGCACGTAGTCGGCGAAGTACTGCACCTGGCGGTCCAGGTGGAACTCGCGCAGCACCACATGGCCCAGGGCCAGGGCGAGGGCGGCATCGGTGCCCTGCTTGGGGTGCAGCCACATGTCGGAGAACTTGGCCGCCTCGTTGTAGTCCGGCGCGATCACCACGCTCTTGGCGCCGCGGTAGCGGACCTCGGCATAGAAGTGCGCGTCGGGCGCCCGCGTCATCGGCACGTTCGAGCCCCACACCAGCAGGAAGCCGGCGTTGTACCAGTCGGCGCTTTCGGGCACGTCGGTCTGCTCGCCCCAGGTCTGCGGCGAGGACGGTGGCAGGTCGCAGTACCAGTCGTAGAAGCTCAGCAGCGTGCCGCCGATCAGCGACAGGTAACGGCTGCCGGCGGCGTAGGAGATCATCGACATCGCCGGGATCGGCGAGAAACCGGCGATGCGGTCCGGCCCGTACTCGCGGACGGTGTAGGCATTGGCAGCGGCGATGATCTCGTTGACCTCGTCCCAACCCACCCGCACGAAGCCGCCACGTCCGCGCCGCGACACCCAGTCGTGGCGCTTGCCGGCGTCCTGCACGATCGCGCGCCACGCGGCGACCGGCGCCAGGCTCGCGCGCGCCTCGCGCCAGTGGCGGATCAGGCGCGCGCGCACCAGCGGGTACTTGATGCGCGTGCCCGAATACAGGTACCAGCTGTAGCTGGCGCCGCGCGGGCAGCCGCGCGGCTCGTGGTTGGGAAGGTCCGGGCGGGTGCGCGGGTAGTCGGTCTGCTGGGTTTCCCAGGTGACGATGCCGCCCTTGACGTAGATCTTCCACGAGCACGAGCCCGTGCAGTTCACCCCATGCGTGGAGCGCACGATCTTGTCGGCGGCCCAGCGCTTGCGGTAGGCATCCTCCCACTGGCGGCTCTCGCGCGTGGTGATGCCGTGCCCCTCGGAGAACGTGTCCTGTTCCCGGCGGAACCAGGTCAATCGGTCGAGGAAGTGGCTCATTCGCTGACCCTCGCGCTGGGGCGGTCATGGGGCGCTGCATGGCTGTACAACGAGGCGCCGCAGCAGTCGCTTCCAAGAGCGCGCGACACCACCGCATGCGCTGTCAGCTCCAGCAGGCGCTGCACGATGGGTCAACGTCCGGGTGGGGGGCTTCCGGCCATGCGGCGATCGAGCGGCCGATGAATTCCCGCTATCCGTAGTGGGGGTCGTCTCGCGATGCTAACAACCGGGACCAGATCGGCCGGTTGCGAGTGCGCTTCACCAGAAAGCACGTCCCCTCAGGCACGATGCCCGGACACTCTTCCTCTCTTGAGCTGGCGCACCAGAATGAGCGACAACACCAACGTCTATACCGAACTTGCGGAATCGATCCTGGAGCATGCCGAATCGATCGCCCGGCTCGATGCCGGGCGCATGGGCGATGCTGCATACGCGGCGGCCTATGCCGATCACGTTGCCTCCATGCGTTCGCTTGCCGTGCCGCACATGGACCCGCAGCCGGACTTCGAGCTCGTGCGGAAACTGCGGACGCTCTCGGGCAATTTCGAAGGGGTCTTCGTTCATCTGGCCGATGGCGCGGTCCAGCTGATCATCGACAGCGCGGGCAGGCAGCACAAGGTGAAGCTGTGGAACCGTCGGCAGATGGAGCGCAACGAGGAGGACGACGACTCCGGCTACTGAACCG
>DATHRJ010000183.1:0-5799 GCA_035465455.1 Lysobacter sp. | reverse complement strand
TTGTAGCCCGGGTAAGCAAAGCGCACCCGGGACCGCGCAGTTCCCCAGCAAGCCGACTCCCCGGGTGCGCTGCGCTTACCCGGGCTACGGTGCTCGCCTCAGCGGCGACGCAGCGCCCAGCAGCGATGGATGCGTGGATCGCGGGCGAAATCCGGCGGGATCGTCGCGGCGCTGATCTCGACGCAGTCGGCGAATTCGGCCACGGCCGCATCGTCCATGCGGAAGCGGCGGAAGTTGTTGGAGAAGTACAGCAGCCCGTCGCGAGCCAGCCGCGCGGTCGCGGCGCGCAGCAGGCGCACGTGTTCGCCCTGGATGTCGAAGTCCTCGGCGCGCTTGGAATTGGAGAAGGTCGGCGGGTCGCAGAAGATCAGGTCGTACTCGCCGGTCTCGCTTTCCAGCCAGCTCACCGCGTCGGCCTGCACCAGCCGATGGCGCGCGCCGCCGAAACCATTCTCGCCCAGGTTGTCGGCGCACCACTGCAGGTAGGTCGCCGACAGGTCCACGGTGGTGGTCTGGCGCGCGCGGCCGACCGCGGCGTGCACGGTGGCCGCGCCGGTGTAGCCGAACAGGTTGAGGAAGCGCGTGTCCTCGGCCTCGGCGGCAATGCGCAGGCGCAGCGGGCGGTGATCCAGGAACAGTCCGGTGTCGAGGTAGTCGAACAGGTTCACCCGCAGCCGCGCGTCGCCTTCGCGCACGACCAGGAACTCGCCGCGCTGCTCGAAACGCCCGTACTTGCTGCCGCCCTTGCCCTTGGCCCGGGTCTTGAGCGCGACCTGCTCCGAAGGCACCGCGAACACCTCGCGCGCGGCGGCCAGCAACTCGTTGAGGCGGCGGCGCTGGTCGGCCTCGGGGATGTCCTTGGGTCCCGCGTATTCCTGCACGTGCAGGAACGTGCGCGACTCGGGCGCATTGGCGGCCGGCTCGGTGACATAGACATCGATCGCGGCCGAGTACTCGGGCAGGTCGGCATCGTAGGCGCGGAAGCAGGTCACCGCCTCGCGCTCGCGCCAGCTCTTGAGCTTGCGCAGGTTCTTGCGCAGGCGGTTGGCGACCATCTGCGCGCCGTCGCTGAGCACCGGCGCCTGGACCGCGGCCAGTGTCTCGCGCTGCGGCACGGCGACCGGATCGCACACGATCAGGGTGCACTCGATCGCGCCGTTGAACACCTGGTACTTCTTCGCCGCGCGCAGCCCGGTCGCGTAGGCCAGTTCCGGATCGCCGCACAGCAGGCTGGCGCGCCACTGCGGGGTCGCGCGCTTTAGCGCATTGCCCAGCGCGCGATACAGCGCCGGATCGGCGGCCAGGCGGGCATCGTAGGGCGGGTTGCTGGCGACCAGGCCGCGCGGGTTGGCCAGCGGGGCCAGGTCCGCGATATCGCCGACCTGGAACGAAATCGCATCGCCCACGCGCGCCACCGCCGCGTTCTCGCGTGCCGAGCGGATGGCATGCGGGTCGACGTCGCTGCCGTGGAAGGCCGGGCGCAATGCGGCGCGGCCGGCGGTTTCCCGTGCCTGCGCCTCCTCGACCAGCCCATCCCAAGCCGCCTGGTCGAATCCACGCCAGCGCGTCGGCAGATTGCGTCCGTGGCGCTGCAGGCCGGGGGCGACATCGGCCGCCATCAGCGCGCCTTCGATCAGCAGGGTACCGCTGCCGCACATCGGGTCGAGCAGGTCGCCGCCTTCGGCATACAGCTGCGGCCAGCCGCCGCGCATCAGCACGGCCGCGGCGAGGTTTTCCTTGAGCGGCGCCTCGCCCTGCGACAGGCGCCAGCCGCGCCGGTGCAGCGGTCCGCCGCCCAGGTCGATCGAGACGATCGCGCGGCCCTTGCGCACGACCAGGTTGATGCGGATGTCGGGCGCATCGACGTCGACGTCCGGACGCGTGCCGGTCTGGTCGCGCATCACGTCGACCACCGCGTCCTTGACCCGCTGCGCGGCATAGCGCGCGTGGGTGATCGCGGTGCCCGACACGTGCGCATCGACCGCGATCGTGTGCCTGCTGTCGATGTGCTCCGGCCATGGCAGCGCCGCGACGCCGGCGTACAGCGCGTGCTCGTCGGGGCAGTCGAAATCCGCGATCGGCCACAGCACGCGGCTGGCCAGGCGCGACCACAGCACCGCGCGCTGCGCGTCCGCCAGCGTGCCCTCGACGTTGGCGCCGGCCAGGGCCGCGGTCGCACGCGTGCAGCCCAGCGCGACCAGTTCATCGGCGAGCAGGTATTCCAGGCCCTTGCCGCAACTGGCGTAGAACTTCATGCCGGCAACCCCGCGAGCAGCGAGGCGAACGCATCGGCGCTGGCCTGCACGTGTTCGGACAACCGGTGGCTGTCGTCCACCAGCAGCAGTCGCGCGCGTCGCGGCTGGGCCCAGTCGACCACGTGCGCGGCCGGGATCAGCTCGTCGTCCCAGCCGTGGATGATCGAGGTCGGCACGCGCGCGGCATCGAGCGGATCGGCCTGCCCCATGCGGGTCGGCGGCGCCATCAGGAACAGTCCGGCGACCGGTACCTGCAATGACGCCAGGCCGGAGATGTAGGCGCCCAGGCTGGAGCCGGCAAGCACCAGCGGCCCGCGCCCGGCGGCGCTGCGCGCAAGCTCCAGCAGGCGCTGCAGCCGTGCAGGCACATCCCCCAGCTCGCCCATTTCACGGCACGCGTCCAGGTCGGTGTAGTCGGGGCGTTCGCAAGTCCAGCCCAGCCGCTGCGCGGCCTCGGCCAGCGCGGTGACCTTGGTGGCGTCGGGGCCGCTCTCGAAGCCGTGGGACAGGATGCAGTGACCGCGCATGGGGTTTCCAGATTGCGGCCGCAGCGCAGGCTGCGGCGGGCGACGATGCTAGCATCCGGCCGATGCCGCCCGACCCGATGCCCCTGCCCGTGCACGTCGATCCGCTGCCGTACGAGGCCCTGCTGGAGCCGCGCCTGGACGCGCAGATCGACCTGGTGGTGATCCACTGCACCGAGTTGCCGGACCTGGCGATGGCGCGACACTACGGCGAGCGGGTGCTGTACGCCGAGTCCGGCACCGGCAACAGCGGCCATTTCTACGTCGACCGCGATGGCGGCGTGCACCGCTACGTGGACCCGGTCCGGATCGCCCACCACACCCGCGGCTACAACCCCCGCGCGATCGGGATCGAGCTGGTCAACACCGGGCGCTACCCGGACTGGCTGGATTCACGCCACCAGGCGATGACCGAGCCCTACCCCGAGGCCCAGATCCGGGCGCTGCTCGCCCTGCTGCACTCGCTGCAGCGGCGTTTCCCGTCGCTGCGCGACATCGCCGGCCACGAGGACCTGGACACCACCCGGGTCGCCGCCAGCGACGACCCTTCGCAGCAGGTACCACGCACGCGCGATCCGGGGCCGCGGTTCCCGTGGGACGAGGTGCTGCAGGCCATCTCCCTGCAGCGCCTTAGGCCCTGAACCGCGGCGGCCCGCCCCCCCCGGGGAGCCCGCGGCCGTCCCGTTATAATTGCCGGCCAGACCTCCTTGGCCTTCGCATGACTTCCCCAGCCTCCGAGCAAGTTCCCGACGCCGTGCACGAGCCGGTCGCGCACGAACTGGTGGAACTGCTGTCGCTCGAGCGCATCGAGGACAACCTGTTCCGCGGCCAGAGCCGCGACATCGGCACCAAGTACGTGTTCGGCGGCCAGGTGCTCGGCCAGGCCCTGTCGGCCGCGCAGGCGACGCTGGAAGCGCAGCGCACCGCGCATTCGCTGCACGCGTACTTCCTGCGCGCCGGCGACACCGGCTCGCCGATCGTCTACCAGGTCGACCGCACCCGCGACGGCGGCAGCTTCTCGGTGCGCCGGGTCACCGCGATCCAGCACGGCCAGCCGATCTTCTTCCTCGCCGCATCGTTCCAGGAGCACCAGCAGGGCGCCGAGCACCAGCTGACGATGCCGGAGGTGCCCAAGCCCGAGGACATCGACCCCGCGCCGCCGGTCCCCGACTCGGTGCGCGCCACGTTGCCGATCAAGGTCCAGCGCTGGCTGTCGCGGCAGGGGCCGTTCGAGTTCCGCCACGTCTACCCCCGCGACGAGCTCAACCCGCCCAAGCGCCCGCCGTACCAGCAGGTGTGGTTCCGCCTGTGCGAGCGCGTCGGCGATTCGCCGGAACTGCATCGCGCGCTGCTGGCATACGCTTCCGACTTCCACCTGCTGGGCACCGCGACCTTCCCGCACGGCATCAGCTACTACCATCCGAACGTGCAGATGGCGTCGCTCGATCACGCGCTGTGGTTCCATCGCCCGTTCCGCGCCGACGACTGGCTGCTGTACTCGATCGACAGCCCCAGCGCACAGGGCGCGCGCGGGCTCGCCCGCGGCCAGATCTTCGACCGGCACGGCGTGCTGGTGGCCAGCACCGCGCAGGAAGGCATGATCCGGGTGCTCGACGACGCGCCGCGGGCCGCCCACGCACCGGAGCCAACGGCGAAATGAGACAGGTCTTCACCAGCCCGCGCCTGGAGAACGTCGAGGGCGTCGCGCAACTGCTGCGCGATGCCGGGATCGAGGTGCGGATCGAAGGCGGCCGCTCCTACAAGAGCCACCTGCGCGGCGATTTCAGCTACCTCGACAACGACGCTCCGCGTCCGTCGGTGTGGGTCATACGGTCCGACCAGCAGCAGCCGGCGCGGCAACTGCTGCGCGAGGCCGGCCTGATCGACAGCACCCGCGGCGAAAGCGCGTACACGATGCCGGTGTTCCGCAGCGAGATCGCGACCCCGGCCGGCAACCGCGCCCGGCGCCGCGCGACGCTGATGAAGGTCGGGTTGCTGGCGGTGATCATGGTGGTGACGGTGCTGGGCATGCTGCTGACCTTCAACCGGCCGCCATCGGTGCCGATGCAGACTGCAGCCTCGCCGCCGTTCGACGGTTCGGTTGCCAAGACCCTCAACCCGGTGGCGCGTGCGGTATTCGCCAGCGAAATGGCCCAGGCCGGTACGCCCGTGGTGTGCCTGGCGGTCGATGGCGGCGATGCGCCGGCGGGACTGGTGCGCGCAGTGATGGCGAATGCCGAACAGGCGGTCGTGCCGGCATCCGAATGCGTGCGCGTGGCCGACGAAACCCGCGGCAGCTTCCACCGCGGCTCGAACGCGGAAGCGACGCTGATGGAGATCAGCGGGTTCCGGCCCACGGCCCCTGACGCAGGCACCGTCGAATTCAGCGCCTACCACCATCGCATGTGGGCGAGCTACAAGACACTCGAGGTCAGGCGCGTGGACGGGGTCTGGCAGGTCGCGCGGGTGGTCAAGCACGTGCGCACCTGATCGCTCGCGGCAGCTGGACGGCGCCTCGCTCGGGCCGGTGGGGGCGGGTTGCTGTACCGCCTGGTTGCCTCCGGGCGGTTATCGCGGCGCGCTGCGCCGGCCGCAATCGCAGCCTGCGCACAAAAAAGACCCACGCCGCGGAGTCTCCGGCGCGGGTCAACAAGTGTCGCGACTGACTGGATGACCACCTTGGACCGCGCCGCGCGCAGTGGGTTCAACGCTTCGAGGCGAACGCCCATTCGGCCCGGGTCAGGAAACCGTCGCGGTCCTCGTCCAGGAACGCGAATGCCTGGCCCATGTGCGGCATGTGCGCCTCGGCCTCGGCGCGGCTGAGCTTGCCGTCGCCATTGGCGTCGGCGGAAGTGAACCGTGCCTCCCTCGCCTCGCGGCGCCTGGCCGTGCGCTCGCCGCGGCGCTGCTCGGCACCGGCGCGCAACTCGCTGCCGACAAGGTAGCCGTCGCGGTTGCGGTCGGTGGCATCGAAGCGCGCGGCCAGCGCGGACTGGCTGGCCTCGAGCTTGCTGATGCGG
>DATHRJ010000182.1:0-8425 GCA_035465455.1 Lysobacter sp. | reverse complement strand
GAAACCGAGCTGCTTGAACTTCGCTTCCGCCCACGCGACGGCGCGCGCGTCGGCATCGCTGCCGGCCAGGCGCGCGCCCACTTCGGTGGTCAGCGACTCGGTGATGCGGTAACCCAGGTCGCTCGCCAGCGCGGTCTCGCGCAGCTGGGCGGCGGTCGTGATCGCTGCTTGCGGAATCCGGGTTTCGCGCGGCGCGGCTTCGGCAGGAAGTGCCGCAACCGCCACCGCGGACGCAGACGAGGCAATCGCGAATGCAACGGCCGCACCCCAGAGCACTGGACGCATGATTTTTCCGATGGGCCGCAGCCCGCAAGAGACGAAGCCGCCAGCGTAGCAACTCGCCGCTGCGGCTTGGGGTGCCTCAAGTCACGCGCAGTCGGGCGAGGTTCGCACTTTGGCCTTGCAGGCCGCGTCAGGGACGCGATGCCAGCCGGTCGCGGATCTCGCGCAACAGCAGGATTTCCTCGGCGACCACGTCCGGAGCTGTTTCTGCCGGTTTGCGCATCCGGTTGTAGGCCCTGACAACCAGGAAGATCACGAACGCGACCAGCAGGAAGTCGATGATCGTCTGCAGGAACGCGCCATAAGTGAGCACGGGCGCCGCGGCGGCCTGCGCGGCGGCGAGATTGGCGTAGTCCTGGCCGTCGAGCGGATGGAACAGCTGCGAGAAATCCACGCCGCCCATCGCCATGCCGACCACCGGCATGACCATGCCGTCCACCAGGGCGGTCACGATCCGGCCGAATGCCGCGGCAATCACGACTGCTATCGCCAGATCGAGCACGTTCCCGCGTGCGATGAAGGCCTTGAACTCACCGATCATCCCCATGTCGCCACCCCGTCGAGCCGGCGCGAATCGCCGCCGGAGACTATAGCGCTGCGTTCATCGGGGCCGGGCGGCGATCGGCGGCGAGCACCCGCCCGGAGAACCCCACCACGCCATTCAATTGCGCGACGAAGCAGTCGCCGGGCAGCAGCGGACCGACCCCGGCCGGCGTCCCCATGAACACCAGGTCGCCCGCGCGCAACGCAAACAGCTTGGAAAGCTCATGGAGGATCTCCGGCACCGTCCACACCATGTCCTTGAGCGAGGCGTGCTGGCGGGTTTCGCCATTGACCTTCAGGGTCAGCGTGTGCGCGGCGAGGTCGCCGGCGTCGGCGGCCGGAACCAGTTCACTGATGGGTGCGGAGTGGTCGAACGCCTTCGCGGAATCCCACGGCAGCCCGCCCGCCTTGGCGGCGGCCTGCAGGTCGCGGCGCGTCAGGTCGAGGCCGACCGCATAGCCGTAGACCAAAGCGTCGGCATCGGCCACCTCGAGCACGCCGGCCGGAGCATCACGGCCGATCGCCACCACCAGCTCGACCTCGTGATGCAGTTCGCGGGTGCCGCGCGGGTACGGCACCACGCCATTGGGCATGAGCGCGTCGGCGGGCTTGCAGAAGAACACCGGGAGGCCACGGTCGCTACACGACGCCGGCGCGGACGCGCCCATCTCGCGGGCGTGGCTGGCGAAGTTGCGGCCGACGCAATAGACCCGGCGCACAGGGAAGGTGCGGGCCACGGTCGAGGTGGCATCGCGCACGGCTAGTCGCACGAGCGGCGGTGCCGCGATTACATCGGTCATGAACAGATCCGAAAGCGCAGGAAAGCCGCGGCGCGCGTCCCATGGACGCAGCAGCCGCTGACTCTCAGCGGGGGAGTGGGGGTTTGGCGATCACGCGGTATTCGGCATCGACTACCTGCGCGTCGCGCGGGCGTGATGCCAGGGTCCCGCGACCCTGGACCAGTCGGTAGATCACCCCGGCGGCAAGCATCAACGCGCCGACCATCACCCCGACCACCACCAGCACTGCCAGCAGCCCGAGACCGACCAGGCCGAGCACGAAGCGCAGCAGGCCGTTGCGTGGCTTGCGGGCGCCATAGGCGGCGCGCATGCGCGACTGGAACGGCTGGAACGGCTGGAACGAGAAGCGGAATGCGGAGGCGGTCATCGGAAACGTCGTGACACAATGCGGCGCAACGCCGGGTCGGCAAGTATCGGCCCGAGTGGGAGGCAAGGTGTGAGGACTTCGTTAAACAATTCAGCTGCTGCGGCGCCACTGCTGGCCCTGGAGCGTTTGGCCGACGGTGCGTTCGCCGAGGTGGAGGCCTGCGTCGATGGGGCGGCCGAATCGTTGATCCTCTACCGCGCCGGTGACAGGGTGCGAGCGTGGCTGAACATCTGTCCGCACGCCGGACGCCGACTGGATTGGGCGCCGGGAGAATTCCTCAGGAGCAAGGACGGCCTGCTGGTATGCGCGGTGCATGGCGCCAGTTTCGAACTGGAATCCGGCGGCTGCGTGGCCGGGCCATGCCGCGGCCAGGCGCTGCGTGCGGTGCCGGTGGTGACCCGCGACGGCGCCGTGTGGCTGGCTTGAGCGCCACGCATCCGCGCTAGAACAGCAGGTTCACCATCAACACCGCGATCAGGGTGTAGGCCAGCGACAGCGGCCCGCCGATCCGCCACAGCTCCGCGGACGTGTAGCCGGCCGGTCCGGTGATCATCGAGATCACCGGGTTGGACGAGGTCATGAAATTGTTCGATGCCGCCAGTGCCACGATCAATGCGAACGCGGTCGGGTCGCCGCCGACCGCCAGGGCCAGATTGACCGCCAGCGGCACCATCACGATGGTGGCGCCGACGTGCCCGATCACCAGCGAGAACAGCGTGGTCAGCAGGCCCATCGCAAACTGGATCAGCCAGGTGGGCGTGGCTTCAGGCAACTGGGCGATGCTGTGTCCGGCCACCCATGCCGCCGCGCCGCTGGAGTCCATGGCCCAGCCCAGGGGTATCAGGCAGGCCATCAGGAACACGGTTTTCCAGCTGATCGCGGCATAGGCCTCGTCGATGTTGAGCACCCCGGCGATCAGCATCGCCGCCACCCCGGTCATCAGCGCAATCGACACCGGCAGGCCGGATGTCAGCGCCAGCACGATGGTCAGCGCGAAGATCGCCAGCGCGATCTTGAGCTTGTGCGGGCGCTGCTCGCCTTTGGGGTAGTCGGTCACCACCACCAGGTCCTTGCCCCGGGCCGCTTCGGCCAGGTCGGTCCAGATGCTGTGCAGCACCAGCATGTCGCCGGCGCGCAGCGGCACGTCGCGCACGTTGTCGCGCATCACGGTCTTGTCGCGGTTGATGGCCAGCAGGCTCAGCCCGAGCGCGCGGCGCAGTTGCAGGTCGCGGCCGGTCTTGCCGATGAACTTCGAGGTGGCCGGGACCACGGCCTCGGAAATGCCGGCGCGGCTGGGGTTGAACAGGTCGCCGAAATTGCGCAGGCGCGAACTCAGCCGCAGCATGTGGTTCTGCGCGAAGTCGGTGATCGTCCGCTTCGGCCCCATCGCCCCGAGCACGCTGCCGACCCAGATGCGCGCATCGGCCGGTGGCGCCAGCCGCGACTCGTCCTTGGTCTTCAGCGCCAGCAGCAGCGGCGCGCCATGCAGCGCTTCGGCTTCGCCCAGCGACATGCCAACCAGCGGGCTGTCGGCGGTGACGGTGAGTTCATAGACTTCGCCCTCGATGCCGTAGGCATTGGCGAAGTAGCTCTGCGTGCGCGCCGGCGTCGCGCCCTTGCCTTCCTCCTCGCGCACCAGCTTGTGCCCGAAGAAGTGGAAGTAGGCCAGCGAGGCGGCCAGCAGCGTCAGGCCGATCGGCAGCGGCGCGAAGATCGTCAGCGGCACCAGCGTCGCCACGCCCGACGGCAGGTTGCTGTTGGCGGCCAGCAGCAGGTCGTTGAGCAGGATCAGCGGCGAGTTGCCGACCATCGTCAGCGATCCGCCCATCACGATTGCCGCCGCGATCGGCAGCAGCAGCCGCGGCAACGACAGCCCGGTCCGCGACGACAGGCGCGAGGCGACCGGCAGGTACAGCGCCATGACCGAGGGGTTCTGCATGATCGACGAGTTGATCCCGGCGACCGCTCCGGTCAGCAGCATCAGGCGCTGCTCGACGCCGTGGGCGCGGCGCATGAGCCAGGCCGCGAGGCGATTCAGCGCGCCGGTGCGGTCCAGGCCGGCACCCAGGATCATCGTGGCGATGACCGCCATCACCGCGTTGGACGAAAAACCGTTGAACACCTGCGATGGCGCGACCAGGCCGGACAAGCCCAGCAGCAGCAACACGACCAGCGCGACCACGTCGGCGCGGATGCGCTCGAACAGGAACATCGCCATCGTGAAACCCACCAGCCCCAGTACGAGCTTCATGTCCGTGGTGAGTGTCAGCGCGGTGTCCATGCCGTGGGATGAGGTTTCCGGTTGCGGTGAAATCGGTGACCGATCAGCAGCGGTCGTAGATCAGGTCCCAGACGCCATGGCCGAGTTTCTGGCCGCGGGTCTCGAAATGGGTCTGCGGGCGCCAGTCCGGCCGCGGCACGCAACCGCGCGGACCGGCGCGATTGACGATGCCTGCGGTCGCATCCAGCACATCCCACATCTGCTCGGCATAGTCCTGCCAATCGGTCGCAAGGTGCAAGCGACCATCAGCGGCGAGCTTGCGCACCAGCAGTTGCGCGAACTCCGGTTGCACGAGGCGGCGCTTGTTGTGCCGCTTCTTGTGCCAGGGGTCGGGGAAGTAGATTCGGATCTCGTCGAGGCTGTGGTCGGCGATCTCGTTGTGCAGCACCTCGACCGCATCATGGTGGTAGACGCGCACGTGATCGCTGCCATCCTCGGCCAGCGCGTTGAGCAGGCGCCCGACACCCGGCGCATGCACCTCGATGCCGATCAGGTCGCGCGCGCGATCCTGCCGCGCGGCGAAGCGCAACGCCTCGCCGTTGCCGAACCCGATCTCCAGCACGCGCTTGGCACTGCGCCCGAACACCGCATCGAAATCGCGCGGCTGAGCGGAGTAGTCCAGGCCGAAACGCGGCCACAGCTGGTCGAACGCGCGCTGTTGCGCCGGGGTGAAGCGACCCTGGCGCAACACGAAGCTGCGTACCTTCCGGCGGCCTTCCTCGATGGTGAAGGGCTTGGCTGGCGACTTCGCTCCATCACTGGTGAATGGGTCAGTCATCGCCACGTAGCCTTGTGTCACAGCCAGCAAGCGGACTTGACCTGCGCGTTGCGACGCGTTGGAACTCCTCGAGAACGGATTTCCTCGCGGCGCGGCGCAAGACGAAGCTGCGTACCTTGCGGTGGCCTTCCTCGATGGTGAACGGCTTCGGGGGCGCCTTCGCGCCCTGTCCCGCGCGCTTGTCCTGGTCCGGATCGGTCATCAGCCGATCAGTCCATCCACCGGCGACGATGCACTGGCAAAACGCTTGCGTGGAATGCGTCCGGCCCTGAACGCGGCGCGCCCGGCTTCGATCGCCAGCTTCATCGCATGCGCCATCAGCACCGGGTCGCGCGCGCCGGCGATCGCGGTATTCATCAGTACGCCATCGCAGCCCAGCTCCATCGCGATCGCGGCGTCGGAGGCGGTGCCGACACCGGCGTCGACGATGATCGGCACCTTGGCGTTCTCGACGATCTCGATCAGGTTCCACTTGTTCTGGATGCCCAGCCCCGAGCCGATCGGCGCGGCCAGCGGCATCACCGCGACGCAGCCGATCTCCTCCAGGCGCTTGGCCAGCAGGGGGTCGTCGGAGGTGTAGACCATCACGTCGAACCCCTCGCGTACGAGCGTCTCGGCCGCGGCCAGCGTCTGCACCACGTCCGGAAACAACGTTCGCGCATCGCCGAGCACTTCCAGCTTCACCAGCTTGTGGCCGTCGAGCAGTTCGCGCGCGAGCCGGCAGGTGCGCACCGCGTCGTCGGCGGTGTAGCAGCCAGCCGTGTTGGGCAGGATCGTGTAACGGTCCGGCGGGAGCACGTCGAGCAGGTTCGGCTCGCCGGGATTCTGGCCGACGTTGCTGCGGCGGATCGCGACAGTGACGATCTGAGCGCCGGCGGCCTCGGTGGCCAGGCGGGTCTGTTCCAGGCCGGTGAACTTGCCGGTGCCGGTGAGCAGGCGCGAGCCATAGGACTGGCCGGCGATGATGAGCGGATCGGGGGAGGGAGCTGCGGTCATGCTGCGATTATCGCACCCAAGGCAGCCCGGGTAAGCGCAGCACACCCGGGGACTTCGCCAGCCCGGGTCGCAACGCGCCGCTCATCGCGCATGGAACTGCGGCCCGCGCTGTGTCGATCCCGGCACGGCCTCGGTCACGCCATCAACCCCCGCCCAGCGCATGCACGATTTCGACGCGATCACCGTCGGCCAGCGCCTGGGTCGCGGGCCGTCCGCGCGGCACGATCGAGCCGTTGACCTCCACCGCAACGCGCCGTTCCACCAGGCCCTCGGCTTGCAGCAGCTCGTGCACCGTGACCGGTCGGGCAAGCGAGCGTGGCTCGCCGTTGAGAGTGATGTCCATCCCGCCATTGTGGCGCAGCCCCCCGCCAACGGACAGGTGCCGACGCTTCATCGCTCCTGCCTTCGAAGGGCAGCTTGCGGCGCTGCCGCTTGTGCGCCGGTTCAGGGCGTGTTTGGATTCGCAACATCCGCTGGCGTATCGCGCGGATCCGCCATCCGTCCTCCTCCGAGAACCGACATGACCAAGCCTGTCCACACCGTACTGGCGGCCGCATTGGCGCTGGCGACCCTGCCTGCGCTCGCCCAGTCTTCCTACGATCATCCGTATACGCAGACGGTGTTCTTCGGCGACAGCCTCAGCGATCCCGGTTTCGCCAAGCCGTTCCTGGTCCAGGTCGCCGGGCCTGCAGCAGGATTCATCGGCCGGTTCACTACCAACCCGGGCCTGGTCTGGGCCGAATACCTGGCGGCCTACTACGGCACCAATGGTTCGCCGGCGTGGACGTTGACCACGGCCGGCGTCGTGGCCGGGGAAGGCAGCAACTACGCCGCCAGCGGCGCGCGGGTCACGCTGCAGCCGGGCTTTCCCGATTTCGCACCTACCGGTTCCGCGCCATCGATGTCCATGCAGATCGGCGCCCACCTCGCCGCCAACGGCGGGGCCGCCGATCCGAACGCGCTGTACTCGTTGTGGGGTGGCGCCAACGATCTGTTCTTCTTCCTCGACGGCACGACCACCCAGGCACAGTTCTTCGGTACCGCCGTCGAGCAGGTCGGCCTGGTCGCGAGCCTGCAGAACGCGGGCGCCCGCTACGTCATGGTGGTGACGATGCCTGACGTGGGCATCACCCCGTTCGGACAGTCGCAGGGCGCCGCTGGCTCGGCGGGATTGAGCGCGCTGGCCAGCGGCTACAACCAGACCCTGTTCGGCGGCCTCGCCCAGGGCGGGTTGCGGGTGATCCCGCTCAACACCTTCGGCCTGCTGCGCGAGGTCAGCGCCAATCCCTCGAGCTTCGGCTTCAGCAATGCCACCGGGACCGCGTGTGGAGCGGTGCCTTCGCTCACGTGCAGCGCGGGAGACCTGGTCGCGCCGGGAGCGGACCTCACCTATGTGTACGCCGATGGGGTGCACCCCACTACCGGCGCGCACTTGCTGGTCGCCGATTACGCGCTGTCCGTTCTGGAGGGGCCGCGGCAGATCGCGGTGCTGCCGAACTCGGCCTCGATGGTCGGCCGCTCGCGCGCGGACCGGGTGGCCAGCCAGTTGGCGGTCAAGCCCGAAGCCGACGGAGCGCGCTGGTGGACCGACGCGCGCGGCGACTTCCAGCGCTACGGCCACCGCGAGCACTACGAGGGCGCCGGTCCTGGCCTGAGCGTCGGCGTGGACTGGGCGAACGGCAACTTCGTGCTCGGCGGGTTCGCCGGCTACAGCCAGCAGGACATCGACTGGGGCCGCGGTGGCGGCAGTTTCGACCAGGACGACCGCACCCTGGGTGCGTACGTCGGCTGGCATTCGGGTGCGGCGTGGATCAATGGCCAGGTCAGCTACAGCGAGCTGGAATTCGACATCGAGCGCCAGGTGAAGCTCGGCGCTGCAACCCGCATCCATCGCGGAGTCAGCGATGGTGACAACTTCAGCGTTGGCCTCAACGGCGGCTGGGAATTTGGCGAAGGTACGGTCCGCCACGGGCCGGTGATCGGCGTGCTCGCGCAGAACATCGACATCGACGGCTTCGCCGAGAGCGACCCGGAACTGTCGACCTCGCTGGCCCACCCGCGGCAGCAGTACGATTCACTGATCGGCAGTGCAGGCTGGCAGATCAGTTACGCGGCCCAGCACCTGGCCCCGTACGCACGCCTGACCTGGGACCATGAGTTCGAGGAGGTGCCGGAGGAGGCGTTTGCGCAGCTGCAGTCGATGCCCAACACCGCGCCGTTTGCGGTGCCCGGCGTCGGGTTCGACCACACCTACACGACGCTGCTGCTGGGCGCCCGCACGCAGGCGTTCGGGCTGGACGCCAATTTCGGCACCAATTTCACCGTGGGCCAGAAAGGTGGCCAGCATGCGACGGTATTCGCCAGCATCGGTGGTCGCT
>DATHRJ010000181.1:0-1749 GCA_035465455.1 Lysobacter sp. | reverse complement strand
CCCCCATTCCCAGGACGCTGGCGATGACCGCCTACGCCGGCCTGGAAACCTCCGTCATCGACGAGCTGCCGCCCGGCCGCAAACCCGTCACCACCGCCGCCGTGTCCAACGAGCGCCGCGGCGAGGTGATTTCGCGCGTCGCGGGCGCCTGCGCCGAGGGCCGCCAGGCTTACTGGGTCTGCACGCTGATCGAGGAGTCCGACGCGGTCCAGGCCCAGGCCGCCGAGGAAGTCGCCAAGGAACTGATCGCGGGCCTGCGAGGCGTCGCAGTCGGGTTGATTCACGGCCGCATGAAGCCGGCCGAAAAACAGGCCGTTATGGACCGTTTCAAGCAGGGCTCCATCCAGTTGCTGGTCGCCACCACCGTGATCGAGGTCGGCGTCGACGTGCCGAACGCCTCGTTGATGATCATCGAAAACGCCGAGCGGCTCGGGCTGGCCCAGCTCCATCAGCTGCGCGGGCGGGTGGGGCGCGGCAACCAGGAAGCCTCCTGCGTGCTGCTCTACAGTCCGCCCATCGGCAATCTCGCGCGCGAGCGGCTGAACATCCTGCGGGAAACCACCGACGGCTTCCGCATCGCGGAGAAAGACCTGGAATTGCGCGGGCCCGGCGAAGTGCTGGGAACGCGGCAGACCGGCATGCTGCAGTTTCGCGTCGCCGACCTGGCGCGCGACCGGGAACTGCTGGAGCGGATTCCCCCCGTGGCCGAGAAACTTCTGGCGGAGCGCCCGGCCCTGGTCGTCAAGCTGGTGCGCCGCTGGATCGGCGACGCGACCCGCTTCGCCGGCGTCTGAATCGCCGGTGCTGGGCCGCAGGCGCTACAGCGCCGCCATCGACAAGGACGCCACCTCCACCCTGGCCTGAGTCAGCTCATCCCTCATGCGGTTCATCAGCGTGATGAATTCGGGCTGGTCCCGCAGCGGCGCGAGCCGGGTGTCGATCTCCATAACCCATTGCTCGCGGAAGCCCCGCTCGTACGCTTCGCGCAGTTTCTCCAGGGCCTGGTCCGGTTCGCTGCGCATGGCCAGCAGCACCGCCTCGTTGTAGTAGATGAAGGGGTCGTCTACGCCGTTCAGACGGCCGCGCTGGATCTTGCGTTCGGCAGACTCCAGCAGTTCGCGGGCCTCCTCGGTTTCGCCCAGCTGCCCGGCCGCCAGCGAAGCCAGTGTGACCGTGGTGACCTCGTCGCCGTTGTACGCCGGCCGGTCCTCTTCGCCGATCGCGGCGGTCAACAGGCGCCGGGCCTCCGGATAATCGCTGCGCACCAGGGCGATCATGCCGAGTTGGAAATTGAGATGGCGTTCCAGCGGGGCGGGCGTCTCCTCGTCGAACTGCTCCTTGAGTTCGCGCACCAGCGTTTCCGCCTCCTCGTAGCGCCGCGCGACCATCAGCGTCATCCAGTGCGTCGTCAGCAGGGTGGCGTTCTGGGAGGCCGTCTCGAGGCCGATCAGCACCAGCCGCTCGGCCTCCTCGCTGTCGCCCAGCATCAGCCAGGCCCGCGCCAGCGTCGCGATGTCCTCGGGATTGCCCGGCTCGAGCTGCCAGGCCCGCCTGGCCAGCTTCCAGCCTTCCACCAGCTTGCCGTTGAACAGTTCCATTTTCGCCAGGGAGCGCAGCAGCACGGTCGAGTCGGGGTGCAGGTCCAGCAGCCCCCGCATCAACTCGCGGCCCTCGTCCCACTTGCCGCGCATGGACAGGTTGGCGGCGTAGTTGACCATCAGCAGTTCGTTCAGCGGGTCGCGCGTCATC
>DATHRJ010000180.1:0-8940 GCA_035465455.1 Lysobacter sp. | reverse complement strand
TAGACTCCGCCTTGGATGGCTTGAACCAGCGCACCGGCGGCACGGCGGCCGGCATGAAGGCGGGCAACATCGAAGCGTGGAGGGCGTCAGTGCAACCCACCGATATCCGCAATCCGGATTACTTCCACAAGGTCGTCGACTGCCAATGGGCGTGCCCCGCGCACACCCCGGTGCCCGAGTACATCCGCATGATCGCCGCGGGCCGCTACGACGACGCGTACATGCTCAACTGGGAGTCCAACGTGTTCCCGGGGATCCTCGGGCGCACCTGCGACCGGCCGTGCGAACCGGCGTGCCGACGTGGCCGGGTCGAGGAGAACAACGGCGAGAAGCCCGAGCCGGTCGCGATCTGCCGGCTCAAGCGCGTCGCCGCCGACCACAAGTCCGACATCCGCAGCCGGCTGCCACAAGTGGCCCGGCCCAACGGCAAGTCCATCGCCTGCGTGGGCGCCGGCCCCGCGTCGCTGACCGTGGCGCGCGACCTGGCGCCGCTGGGTTACCAGGTGACCGTGTTCGACAGCGACCCCAAGGCCGGCGGTTTCATGCGCACGCAGGTGCCGCGCTTCCGCCTGCCCGAATCGGTGATCGACGAGGAGACCGGCTACATCCTCGACCTGGGCGTCGAGTTCCGCGGCGGCCAGCGCATCGACTCGATGAAGGCGCTGCTGGAAGGCGGTTTCGACGCGATCTTCGTCGGCTGCGGCGCCCCGCGCGGGCGCGATCTCGACCTGCCGGGCCGCTGGGAGGCGAAGGCGAACATCCACGTCGGCATCGACTGGTTGTCGTCGGTGTCGTTCGGCCACATCGATGCGATCGGCCGCCGCGTGATCGTGCTCGGCGGCGGCAACACCGCGATGGATTGCTGCCGCAGCTCGCGACGCCTGGGCGGCGAGGACGTCAAGGTGATCGTGCGTTCGGGTTTCGACGAGATGAAGGCGTCGCCGTGGGAGAAGGAGGACGCGATCCACGAAGGCATCCCGATCCTCAACTTCCTGGTGCCCAAGAGTTTCGAGCACCGCGGCGGCAAACTGACCGGCATGCGCTTCGAAAAGGTCGTCGCGTGGCACGACGAGAACGGCCGCCGCACGCTGGTGCCGACCGGCGAGCCGGAGCAGTTTTTCGAATGCGACGACGTGCTGATCGCGGTCGGCCAGGAGAATCATTTCCCGTGGATCGAGCGCGACATCGGCCTGGCGTTCGACGAGCACGGCATGCCGGTGGTGGACGCGGTCACGATGCAGTCGAGCCTCGGTCAGGTGTTCTTCGGCGGCGACGCGGCGTTCGGCCCGAAGAACATCATCTGGGCGGTGGCCCATGGCCACGACGCGGCGATCTCGATCGACAAATTCCTCGCCGGCGAGGACGTGCGTGAGCGTCCCGACCCGCTGCTGAACCTGGTCTCGCAGAAGATGGGCATCCACGAGTGGACCTACGACAACGAAGTGTCGCCCGATGAGCGCTTCAAGGTGCCGCTGGAGGTGCAGGCGAAGGCCTTGCAGAGCATCAGCGTGGAGGTCGAGCTCGGCTTCGAGATCGCCAGCGCGTTCAAGGAGGCCGAGCGCTGCCTCAATTGCGACGTGCAGACCGTGTTCGCCCGTGACGCCTGCATCGAATGCGACGCCTGCGTCGACATCTGCCCGATGGACTGCATCACCTTCACCGGTAACGACGACGAGCCGGACCTGCGCCAGCACCTGAGCGCACCGGCGCTCAACCTCGCGCAGGATCTGTACGTGTCGGCGCCGCTGAAGACCGGACGGGTGATGGTCAAGGACGAGGACGTCTGCCTGCATTGCAGCCTGTGTGCCGAGCGCTGCCCGACCGGCGCCTGGGACATGCAGAAGTCGCTGCTGGAATTCATCCGCGCCGGCGATCCGCGTTGCCGCAGCAGCACGAGGCACGCGGCATGAAGGCGACCATGCCCCCGATCAGCGCGATCAACGACTTCGTGGTGAAGTTCGCCAACGTCAACGGCTCCGGTTCGGCTTCGGCCAACGAGCTGTTCGCCAAGGCGATCCTGCGCATGGGCGTGCCGGTCAGCCCGCGCAACATCTTCCCGTCCAACATCCAGGGCCTGCCGACCTGGTACGAGGTGCGCGTGACCCAGCGCGGCCATCTGGGCCGGCGCGGCGGCGTCGACCTGATGGTGGCGATGAACCCGCAGACCTGGAACGCCGACCTCAAGGAGATCGAGCCCGGCGGCTACCTGTTCTACGACAACAGCAAGCCGCTGCCGGCCTCGCGGTTCCGCGACGACGTGCACGTCATCGGCGTGCCGATCACGCAGATCTGCAACGCCGCCTGGAGCGAGCCGCGGCAGCGGCAGCTGTTCAAGAACATCGTCTACGTCGGCGCGCTGTCGGTGCTGCTGGACATTGACCGCGCCGTGGTCGAGGAACTGCTCGGCAGCCAGTTCAAGAGCAAGCCGAAGTTGCTCGACTCCAACAACCTTGCGCTGCAGCTGGGCCGCGAGTACGTCGAGAACAATCTCGACTACCCGATCGGCCTGCGCGTGCAGCCCGCCGACGAGGTCGGCGAGCGCATCTTCGTCGACGGCAACGCCGCTGCTGCCCTGGGTTGCGTCTACGGCGGCGCCACGGTCTGCGCCTGGTACCCGATCACGCCGTCGTCGTCGTGCGCCGAGGCGTTCCAGGCGTATTGCCAGCAACTGCGCATCGAGCCGGAAACCGGCCGGCACCTGTACGCGATCGTGCAGGCCGAGGACGAGATCGCCTCGATCGGCATGGTCGTGGGCGCCGGCTGGAACGGCGCGCGCGCGTTCACCGCGACCTCGGGACCGGGGGTTTCGCTGATGACCGAGTTCCTCGGGCTGGCGTACATGGCCGAGATCCCCGCGACCATCATCAACGTGCAGCGCGGCGGCCCCTCCACCGGCATGCCCACGCGCACCCAGCAGGCCGACATCCTGGCCTGCGCGTACGCCTCGCACGGCGATACCCGGCACGTGCTGCTGTTTCCGGAGGACCCGCATGAGTGCTTCGAGTTCGCCGCCGCCGCGCTCGACCTGGCCGATCGCCTGCAGACGCCGGTGTTCGTGATGAGCGACCTGGACATCGCCATGAACCAGCGCCTGTGCGCGCCGCTGCAGTGGGACGACGCGCGCCAGTACGATCGCGGCAAGGTCATGAGCGCCGAGGACCTCGAGGCGGGCAGGGAGTTCGGTCGCTACCTCGATGTCGACGGCGATGGCATCCCCTACCGGACCTACCCGGCCACGCATCCGGACAAGGGCGGGTTCTTCACCCGCGGCACCAGCAAGGACGCGTTCGCGCGTTACTCCGAGGCCGGGCCGGATTACGTCTACAACGTGAACCGGCTGCTGAAGAAGTTCGACAGCGCCAGGGCGCTGGTGCCGCAGCCGGTGGTGCGCAGGGCAGCGCGGCCGACCGCGAACGGCGCGATCCATTTCGGCTCGACCAGTCCGGCGATGGGCGAGGCGATCGAGGCGATGCAGGCCGATGGCATCCATCTGGACACGCTGCGGCTGCGGGCGTTCCCGTTTCCCGAAGCAGTCGCGATCTTCATCGCCGCGCACGAGCGGGTGTTCGTGGTGGAGCAGAACCGCGACGGACAGATGCGCAGCCTGCTGATCAATGAGCTGGGCGTCGATCCGGCCCGGCTGGTGCCGATCCTGCACTACGACGGCACGCCCATCACCGCCCGTTTCATCACCGGCGAGATCAGCGCGCGCGTGGGCGCGGCGAAGGTCGCGCCGATCCAGCCCAGCAGGGTCGCCAGCTCATGACCTACATCGCCAAGCCGAAACTGCACCACCCGTCGCTGGCCACCAACAAGGTCTGCCACACGCGCCGCGATTACGAAGGCAAGATTTCCACGCTGTGCGCGGGCTGCGGTCACGATTCGATTTCCGCCGCGATCATCCAGGCCTGCTGGGAAATGGACGTGGAGCCGCACAAGGTCGCCAAGCTGTCGGGCATCGGCTGCAGCTCGAAGACCACCGACTACTTCCTCGGCAACTCGCACGGTTTCAACACCGTGCACGGGCGCATGCCGTCGGTGCTCACCGGCGCCAACCTGGCCAACGGCGAGCTGCTGTACCTGGGGATTTCCGGCGACGGCGATTCGGCCTCGATCGGCATCGGCCAGTTCGTGCACGTGATGCGCCGCGGCGTGAACATGGTCTACATCGTCGAGAACAACGGCGTCTACGGCTTGACCAAGGGCCAGTTCTCGGCCACCGCCGACCAGGGCTCGACCTCCAAGAAGGGCGCGGTCAACACCGACTCGCCGATCGACATGGTCAGCCTGGCGCTGCAGCTGGGGGCGACGTTCGTCGCCCGCAGTTTCTCCGGCGACAAGCAGCAGCTGGTGCCGCTGGTCAAGGCGGCGATTGCCCACCGCGGCGCGGCGTTCATCGATGTGATCAGCCCGTGCGTGGCGTTCAACAACCATGCCGGCAGCACCAGGAGCTACGACTACGTGCGCGCGCACAACGAGGCGGTCAACCGCATCGAGGTGATTCCCGCGCGCGAGGAGATCGTCGTGGATTACGCCGACGGCGAAGTGGTCGAGGTCGCGCAGCACGATGGCTCGGTGCTGCGCCTGCGCAAGCTGCACGCAGACTACGACCCGGGCGATCGCATCGCGGCGATGAACTTCATCCAGCAAAGCCAGGCACAGGGCGAAATCGCCACCGGACTGCTGTACGTCGATCCGGAAGCGGCCGACCTGCACGAGCATCTCAACACGTCGGCGCGCCCGTTCAACACGCTGGGCGCGGCGCAGCTGTGCCCCGGGTCGGCGGCTCTGGAGCGGATAAACGCATCGCTGCGCTGACGGGCCGCAGCGGTCGGTCCGCACCGGTTCCGGGCGCAAGCCTCGGCGGGCTGAAACGGCGGTTCAGGTTCGCGGATAAAGACCGCGTGACTTCACGCGGGCGCGAACCGCCATTGGAGAGGATGGGCACTTCCCCAAGCACGGCGCACCCCATGACGCATTCGAAGCTGACCACTCTTGCCCAGGCCCTGGCTGGCGCCCTCTTGCCGGCGGCGCTCGCGGCGTGCTCCCCGGCGTCCTCGGAATCGGCGCAGACCGCCACCGGCAACGTGGCAGCTGCGAGCGCGGCCACGGGCATGGCATCAGGTCCGCTGGAAGCCGGTGCCGCGACCGGCGCACCGACACAGCTGCCGAACGAGTCGACCTCGACGATGCCGATCGCGCCAAGCGACGCCCAGGACCAAGCCGCGACGGCCGCGCAAGCGGCGCCCGAGCCGGCGCCGGAGCCGCCGGCGAAGGCCGCGCCGGCCGACGCCGAGTTGCCCGCCGACAGCATGCTGCGCGCGCAGGTGCTGCTGGAGCGCGCGTTGTTCTCGCCGGGCGAGATCGATGGCGCCGGCGGCAGCAACACGCGCCGCGCGGTCGCGGCATTCCAGCAGGCCAATGGCCTGACCAGCAGCGGTGAACTCGACGCCGCGACCTGGGAAACCCTCAACCGCGATGCCGCCCCGGTGCTGGTGGAGTACACCACCACCGCCGAGGACGTGGCCGGTCCGTTCAACAAGATCCCAGGGTCGCCGATGGAGATGGCCAAGCTCGACGCGCTGCCGTACGAATCGGTCGAGGAAAAAATCGCCGAGAAGTTCCACGCCAGCCCGGGCCTGCTCGCCAAGCTCAATCCGGAAGCGGACTTCAGCGCGGCCGGCACCACCCTCACCGTGCCGAACGTAGCCGGCGCGGGCAACCTGCCGAAGGCGGCGCGGGTGGTGGTGGACAAGTCGGACTCGGTGCTGCGCCTGGAGGACGCGTCGGGCAAGGTGCTGGCGCAGTTCCCGGTCACCACCGGCAGCGCGCAGTTCCCGCTGCCGATCGGCGAGTGGAAGGTGACCGGCGTCGCGCGCAACCCGGTGTGGCATTACGATCCCGCGCTGATCGCCAACACCCGCAAGGGCGATACCAAGGCCGAGATTCCCGCGGGCCCGAACAACCCGGTCGGCACCGTGTGGATCGACCTGACCAAGGAGCATTACGGCATCCACGGCACCCCCTCGCCGTCGCGGATCAGCAAGGGCGAGTCCAACGGTTGCATCCGCATGACCAACTGGAGCGCGGAGGCGGTAGCGAAGGTGGTGGGCCCCGGCACGGTGGTGTCGCTGGTGGAGTGATCGGCCTGTCCGAGTCACGCGCCAGCCTGCCCGGGGCCGCGAGGGCCGCACCGGCGCCGTCGGATGAGGCCGTAACCCTGGGCGACGGCGTGCCACTGCTTACCCAGGCCGGCGCCCAGGACATCTGACGCCGCATCGCCCGCGCGCCATTGCCGGCATGCACTGTCCTGCGCGCCGGCTTGCCGCGGCGCGCTGCGGACGCGACCATGCGGATCACTCACCCATGGGAGCTGCGCATGCGCCTGCGCCTGATCGTCACCGCCGTGTTGCTCGGAACCTCGCTGCTGGCCAACGCGCAGCAGCGCGACTGGTCCAAGGTCCAGGTGCAGTCCTCGCCGCTGCGCCTGGGCACGCACCTGCTGACCGGCCTGGGCGGCAACATCGTGGCCAGCGTCGGCGACGACGGCACCTTCATCATCGACGACCAGTACGCGCCGCTGAATCCCAGGATCGTCGCGGCGTTGCAGGCGCTCGACCCCAAGCCGGTGCGCTACGTGATCAACACCCACTGGCATGGCGACCATACCGGCGGTAACGAGGCATTCGGTGACGCTGGCGCGGTGATCCTCGCCCACGACAACGTGCGTCAGCGCATGAGCACCCAGCAGTTCAATGCGGCGATGGAACCGCGCGGCGAGCCGTCGCCGAAGGCGGCGCTGCCGGTGGTGACCTTCACCGAGGGCGTGAGCCTGCACCTCAACGGCGACACCGTGCGCGTGGTGCACGTGGCGCAGGCGCACACCGATGGCGACGCACTGGTGAAGTTCGAGCGCGCCAACGTGCTGCACATGGGCGACACGTTCTTCCATGGGGCCTACCCGTTCATCGACAGTGCTTCCGGCGGCGACATCGACGGCGTGCTGGCGGCGGTGCAGACCGGGCTGGGCCTGGCCGATGCCGACACGATCGTGGTGCCCGGCCATGGCGAGCGCACCGATCGCACCGGCCTGGCTGCGTATGGGGCTCTGCTGAAGGACTACCGCGACCGCATCGCGGCGATGAAGCTTGCGGGCCGGAGCGTGGAGCAGGTGATCGCCGCGCGTCCGACCGCGGCCACCGACGAGGCCATGGGCAAGGGTTTCATCAAGCCCGACCAGCTGGTGCGGGCGATCTACGAGACCCTGTAAGCGCAGGCAGCGCGGCCGCTTGCATCGGCCGGCGCCGTCTATCCGGGCGTGCGGCGCATGAAGCGGCTGCGGCATTCGTGGCCACGCGTGATCCAGTTCGAGGAAAGCCGGCATGAGCCAGAAGAAGCTGATTGCCGTCGTCGGAGCGACCGGCGCCCAGGGCGGCGGACTGGTGCGCGCGATCCTGGATGATCCCGAAGGCGGTTTCGCGGTTCGCGCGCTGACCCGGCACCCCGATTCGGAGAAGGCGCTCGCGCTGGCCGCACGCGGCGCCGAGGTCGTGGCCGCCGACCTCGACGACGAGCCCAGCCTGCAGCGCGCGCTGCATGGCGCGTACGGCGCCTACTTCGTCACCAATTTCTGGGAGCACTTCTCGCCGGAGCGGGAGAAGACGCAGGCGTGCCACATGGCCCAGGCCGCGGCGGCGGCCGGGGTGAAGCATGCGATCTGGTCGACGCTGGAGGACACGCGTCGGTTCATCCCACTGGACGACGCGCGCATGCCGACGCTGATGCAGCACTACAAGGTGCCGCACTTCGATGCCAAGGGCGAGGCCGATGCCTGTTTCACCCAGGCCGGGGTCCCGACCACGTTCCTGCTGACCTCGTTCTACTGGGACAACCTGATCCACTTCGGCATGGCGCCCAAGCCGGGCGCCGACGGCGTGCTGGAGTTCGTGCTGCCGATGGGCGATGCACCCTTGCCGGGCATCGCCGTCGAGGACATCGGCCGCAGCGCCTACGGCATCTTCAAGGCCGGCGAACGCTATGTCGGCCGCACCGTCGGCATCATGGGCGAGGCGCTGACCGGCAGGCAGATGGCCGCCGCATTGAGCCAGGCGCTGGGGCGCGAGGTGCGCCATGCGGCGGTGACCCCGGAGCAATACCGCGGCTTCGGCTTTCCCGGCGCGGACGACCTGGGCAACATGTTCCAGTTCAACCACGACTTCGCCCGGCAGTTCTGCGCCGCGCGCGATGCCGCGTTGACCCGCGAGCTCAATCCGCAGGTGCAGACATTCGCGCAATGGCTGCGGGCGAACGCGGCGCGGCTGCCGATCGAAGGCTGACGACCCGGTCGCGTTGCCTCGTTGCAACCGCGCTGCGCCTCGCACCGGTCGCGCAGCGAGGGTGGGGTCAGGGAGCCCGGACTGGACCCGGCGGCCTCATTCGCCGGCGCTGGCATGGCCCCCGAAGCTGCCGGCCGCGCCCGGGAATACCACGGGACTCTCGGCACCGCTGGTGGACACCGCCGAAACCCCGAAGAAGTAGTTGTCGATCACCACGTTCCTGAGCGTGTGTTCGCCGACGTCGCCGACGTAGACGCTGCGGCTCCACTGCGGCTCGGTGGTCAGCCGCCAGTGGATGCGGTAGCCGGCCAGGTCCGGCGCCTGGCTGCGGCTGGGGCGGCGCCATTTCAACGTGGTGTCGGCGCTGACCGCGCCCTCGATGGTCACGTCCGCCGGCGGCGGGGGTGCCGCGGCCATGCCGGCCAGGCTGACCGCATTCAATGCGGTGAGCTTGGCCGCATAGTCGAAGTCGATGCCGTCGATGGTGTCGCCATAGACCACGCCATCCTCGGTGCGCAGGTCCTGGTGCTGGCGGTCGTAGTGCTCGTGGGTCTCCATGATCCGCACCGCCGGATAGCCGAGGTCATTGAACGGGCGATGGTGG